>QJWD01000431.1 GCA_003235465.1 Nitrospirota bacterium
CCGCCTCCGATTCGTTCGAGCGGCTGAATGGCAGCGAGACGCCGTACATCGCCCCGAGGCCCAGCGCGCCGAGCAGAAAGTCGCGCTGGTTGTTGTTGGCCAGGCTGATGCTCGCCGCCGTCATCGCGCCCATCAGCAGGAACTGCTGCGAGATGCGCTGGCCGGAGTGGCGCGCCGTCACATGCGCGATCTCGTGGCCGAGCACGGCAGCCAGCCCCGCCTCGTTCTGGCACACCGGCAGGATCCCCGTGTACACTGCCGTTTTCCCGCCCGGCAGGGCGAAGGCGTTCTTCTGTTCCGATTCGATGACCGTGAACTCCCAGGCGAGCTTGGGCATATTCGTCGTTGCCGCCAGGCGGCGGCCCACCCGCCCGGCCACCTCGTTCAGCTTGGGGTCGGTGGAGATTTTTTCCTTGGAGATCAGGTCCTTGTAGGCCTGCTCACCCATCGACACTTCCTGCGAAAACGGAATAACGATGAAGGCTTCCTTGTCCGACACCGGCGTGGACACGCAGGCGGCGAGGATGAGAAGCAGGGCAAGTGCGGATAAAACGATTTTGTTCATCATTCCGAAATTATAAATTCCTCCGCCGCCCGATTGCAACGCAATTCCCAACCTCCGCCGATAATTGGCCCTCCCGGCCCGGCCATATTTCGGTTGCCCGGCCCCGGGCTTTGCCCTATCATTTGACCGAACCGGAGGGCCTCCCTCCCCGAGATTCCGGGAGCCATGCGCCGTTACGAAACCCAGGCACTTGAGAAGGGCTACCGCCTTGTTGCCGGGGTGGACGAAGCCGGGCGCGGCCCGCTTGCAGGCCCGGTGGTGGCGGCGGCGGTGATTTTGCCGGCCAATCCCCGCCTGAACGGCCTCACCGACTCGAAAAAATTGAGCGAAAAAAAGCGCGAGGCGTTTTTCCTCCGCATTCAGGAGGAGGCCACCGCCTTCGGCATCGGCATCGTTGGGCACGACGTCATCGACCGCATCAACATTTTGCAGGCTTCACGGCTGGCTATGAAGCACGCCGTCGAAAAGCTGGCCGAACCGCCGGACCTTTTGCTCATCGACGGCATTCACACCATCGACCGGCCGGAGGACCAGTGGACCCTTATCGAAGGCGACAGCAGGAGCCAGAGCATCGCCGCCGCGTCGGTGCTCGCCAAAGTCACCCGCGACCGCCTCATGCGGGACTACCATCGCGAGTTCCCGCAATACGGGTTCGACCGGCACAAGGGCTACCCGACGGCAAGCCACAAGGCCGAGATAGTGCGGCACGGCCCCTCGCCCATCCACCGCAAAACGTTTCGCGGCGTCAAATGCTGAGCGCCGCCAAGGACGGTTCCGATGCTTTCCCTGTCTAGCAAGCGCTGGCTGCTCAGGCCCCCCGAGCCCGAGCGCGAGGCCGCCCTCGCCCGTGAACTTGGCGTGCCCAGTGTGGTGGCGGCGCTCCTCATCAACCGCCAGGTGACGGCGAAGGAAGAGGCCGAAGCCTTCCTCAGTGCCGACCTTAACCGCCTGCACGACCCGTTCCTGATTCGCGACATGAAGGAGGCCGCCGGCCGCGTGGTGAAGGCCATCGAAAGCGGCGAAACCATCACCGTGTTCTGCGATTACGACGTCGACGGCGTCACCTCCGCCGCCCTCCTCACCCACTTCTTCCGCGACCTAGGCGTCGGCGTCAGCCACTACCTTCCCGAGCGCATGGCCGAGGGCTACGGCCTGAACGAAGACGCCGTGCGCAAGATCCGCGAGGCGGGCAGCACGCTGATGATCACCGCGGACTGCGGCATCACCGGCCACCACGAAGTGCGCGTGGCGAAAAGCCTCGGCCTCGATGTCATCATCTCGGACCATCACCAGGTGGGGGAGGAGGGCCTGCCCGAAACCGTCGCCGTGCTCAACCCGCACAGGGCGGACTGCGGCTACCCGTTCCGCTTCCTCGCCGGCGTCGGCCTCGCCTTCAAGCTCGCCCTCGCCATCCGGAACGCCCTCCACCAGGCCGGCTGGGAGAAAGACCGCCTGCCCAACATGAAACGCCATCTCGACCTGTTCGTCCTCGGCACCATCGCCGACGTCGCGCCGCTCACCGGCGAGAACCACATCCTCTCCTACCACGGCCTCGAGGTGCTCTCGGCATCGAGCAAGCCCGGCGTCGTCGCGCTCAAATCCGTCGCCGGCGTCGACGGCAGCGTGAGCGCGCGCGCCGTCGGTTTCGCCCTCGGCCCGCGCCTGAACGCCGCCGGCCGCTTAGGCAAGGCCGATGCCGGCTTTCACCTGCTCACCGCCACCGACCTCAAGGAAGCCATGGCCATTGCCAAGGAGATCGACAGCATCAACATCGAGCGCAAGGACATCCAGGCCTGGGTGCAGGAAGAAGCCGAGTACCAGATTGACCGCGAGGTGGACCTCGAGTGCGAGCGCGTCCTCGTTCTCGCGTCGGAGAACTATCACGCCGGCGTCATAGGCATCGTCGCCGCGCGGCTGGTGGAAAAATACCACCGGCCCGTCGTGCTCATCGCCCTCGAAGACGGCAAGGGCAAGGGCTCAGGCCGCAGCATCCCGCGCTTCAACCTGCACAAGGCGTTCACCGAATGCGGCCAGCACCTCACCCAGTTCGGTGGCCACGCCTACGCCGCGGGCTTAAGCATCGCCGCCGAAAACGTCGCCGCCTTCCGCGACGCCATGAACCAGACCGCCCGCCGCATCCTGAGCGACGACGACCTGATCCCCGAACTCGCCATCGACGCGGAGCTTCCGCTCGCCGAGATCGACCGCGCCCTGGACGCCGCCATCCGCAGGCTCGAACCCTTCGGGGCGGGCAACCCCGAGCCGGTGTTTCTCGCCCGCAACGTCGAGATGAAGAATCTGCGCCTCATGGGAAAACACCAGGAGCACGCGCGCTTCACCGCCCAGCAGACAGGTGTAAGGCTCGACGCCGTCGCCTTCGGCATGGCCGAGGCCCTCGCCGCCCTGGAAGGCGAGCCCGATCCCAGGATCGACCTCGCCTACGAAATCCAAACCAACACCTGGAACGGCCAGAACAAGCTCGAACTCCGCATCCTGGACGCCCGCGCCGCAAGCGGGGAAGAAGCAGGCGGGCCATCGTAAGGCCCGCCCTCGCGACGAAAGTAAAAACATAAGCGGCCCGCCGCGCTCCCGCCGAGGCGGCCTGGCCGCCCCTCAAGCCAAAAGGAGACCCACGTGAAAAAAACCGCCGTCGCCGACTGGCAGAAGCTGGAAGACCGAAAGGCCGCCTACGCCCTGGTGGCCAATGTCGACCTCGTCGTGGTGCGCCACGACGACAACATCTCGGTGTTTTATGGCCGCTGCTTGCACCGCGGCGCGCTGCTCGCCGACGGCTTTGTGAAGGGCGACAACCTCATCTGCGGCGTGCATCACTGGGATTTCCGCGTCGACACCGGCATAAGCGAATACGACAACGAAGAGGCCCTGCCCAAATTCAGCGCCTGGGTGGAAGGCGACATGGTGCTGGTCGACGAAGAAGAGATCGCCGCGTGGGAGAGGGACCACCCACAGGCCTACAATCGTGGCGAGTACCAGGGCCTCTACGCCGACCACGAAGGCAGCGACGCCGAGCCGCACACCGGCATCATCCAGCAACTGGCGAAAGACGGCCTCACGAAACTCGGCCACCACGGGCCTGTGGCGGCGATGGGCGTGCCCAGGCAGGAGCTCCCCACCTGGGACGACGTGCAGTTCGTCACCGCCCAGCTCGCCACCGCGCCGCTACTCGACGACGAGAACGTGGGGACGGGCGTCGTCATCGGCCCGGCGGCGATGAAGCCGCTTGCCCTGGCCATCCCACTGTTCGTGTCGGACATGAGCTTCGGCGCGCTTTCCGAGGAAGCCAAGGTGGCTCTCGCCACCGGCGCGGAGCTGGCCGGAACAGGCATATGCAGCGGCGAGGGCGGCATGCTGGAGGACGAGCAGGCAGCGAACAGCCGCTACTTCTACGAGCTCGCCTCCGGCCGCTTCGGCTTCAGCATGGACAAGGTGAAACGCTGCCAGGCGTTTCACTTCAAGGGCGGGCAGGGCGCGAAAACAGGCACCGGCGGCCACCTGCCCGGCGAAAAAGTGAAGGGGAAAATCGCCCAGGTGCGCGAACTGAAAGAAGGCGAGCCCGCCGTCTCCCCCGCCCGCTTTCCCGACTGGAAGGACACCGCGCCCATCCGCGAGTTCGCCGAAGCGGTGCGCGATGCCACCGGCGGCATCCCAATCGGCTACAAGCTCTCCGCCCAGCACATCGAAAAAGACATCGACGCCGCCCTGGACGTGGGCGTGGACTACATCATTCTGGACGGGCGCGGCGGCGGCACCGGGGCCGCGCCGCTCCTCTTTCGCGACAACATCTCGGTGCCGACGTTGCCGGCCCTGGCGCGCGCGCGCCGCCACCTCGACAGGCTGGAGAGAAAAGACATAACCCTGGTGATCACCGGCGGCCTGCGCATCCCGGCGGATTTCGCCAAGGCCCTGGCGCTCGGCGCCGACGCCGTGGCGCTGTCCAACTCGGCCTTGCAGGCCATCGGCTGCATAGCCATGCGCGCCTGCCACACCAACAACTGCCCCGTCGGCATCGCCACCCAGAAGGAGCATTTGAGACGCCGCCTCATCGTCGAGGAATCGGCGAGGCGGCTGGCGAATTTCCTCACCGCCTCGGTGGAACTCATGCAGGTGCTGGCGCGCGCCTGCGGCCACAGCCACCTGAACCAGTTCAACATCGAGGACCTCACCACCTGGAAAAAAGACGTGAGCAGCCTCACCGGCATCGCGTATGGAGGCGTGGGGTGAGAGCGGAGCCGCGAGGGAAAGCTTCCTAGAGCCCATTTGCCGAGGAAGGAAGAGATGAGAGATGACAACGACTTCGTGGAATGCCCGCAGCACGGCAAACAGCCATCAACCTTTGTATGTCAACACATCGTCCAAAGCCTGCGCGATGGCCAGCCTCGCGGGTTCTGGTCGTCTAACGAAAGCCCGGAAAACCCAAGGCCCGACTCATGGTGCGGCGAGTGTGAGGAAGTTTCGAGCAGGGCAGG
>QJWD01000133.1 GCA_003235465.1 Nitrospirota bacterium
CCGGGCCGTGGCTTAAGGACTGAAGGGCAAAAAAAAAAGCCCCCTCCCCAACGGGAGGGGGCGATCCATGCCATCGGGCGATCAGGTTTCCAGCCCTTCGCAGGGGCCCATGCGGCCCACGCAGCGCTGGATCACGTGCCGCCAGTTCCGCTCGGGGTTGAAGTTGGAGGCTTCCAGAATCCGCTGCGTCTGCGTGATGATCTCCACCGCCGTCGCCCGGTCCTTGACGACCATGGCCTTGGAGGCATCAACGCTGATGCGCGTGGTCTTGAAGGTGATGCTTTCAAGATCGATGTCGATTTCCAGGTCCCCCGCCTTGGCCACGATCTCCCGCCCGTCGTCGGTTTCGTTATCCTCGACGACTTCGATATCCATCCGGTCGAGCGCCTCGGTAACCGCCAGGTGGACGTACTCCACCGGGTAATTAGAGGTTTTATCGGCGACGTTCATGAAGCTGTAGCCCGCGCCCATGGTGGCGCCGCTCAGCGCCACGGCGGCGCAGCCGGTTGCCAGGGGCGAGGCCAGGAGCACCGCCAGAAGCAGCGCCTTTCCCCGCGTGATGATTGCTATTTCCGAGTTTTTCAATGAATTGCCCCCCCTTTGATCGCAGCCGGCTTGTCCGAATTCAGGCCTCCATGCCTCAGAACCGGTAATAAGAGCAACAACCATGCCAAAAACCTCGGCCCCTGAAATTGTGTGACTTAAGTCATGCGCGGCTGTGATCCACCGGGCACATGGTTCTTTAAGTCCACACCCTAGAGCAATATATAAGACGGAATCGCCTGAACCGCCGAGGGAAGGCGGACAAAGGGCGGGATGGATGCGAATAAGGCGGGATTTTTCAGGGAGGCGGAGCCCGTGCCGCCCGGGCGCGGCGGTGTTACCGATAGTGCACGGCCTAGTCGGCCGGCTCGGTGATGAACTGGTAGCCCTTTTCCCGCACCGTGACGATATGGCGCGGTTTGTTCGGCTTTTTCTCGAAATACTTTCTCAAGCGGGCGACGAAGTTGTCCACCGTTCGGGTTTCGGTGTCCGGCCCGTAGCCCCAGACCTTTTCCAACAGTTCCTCGCGGCTCACCACTTCGCCGTTCTTGCTGACCATGAGCTTCATCACCAGCGCTTCCTTGGTGGTGAGAAAAAATTCCCCGTTCTGGCCGCGCGCCTGGCCGGTGCCGAAGTCGACCCACATGTCGTCGAAATGAAATTTGCCGCGGTCGAGCACCGGCTGCTTGTACCATTGCCAGCGCCGGAGGATGCCCTTCACCCTGAGCAACAGCTCCGGCAGATGGAACGGCTTGGTCAGGTAATCATCGGCGCCCGCCTCGAGGCCGGTCTGCCTGTCCTTGTCGGTGGATTTGGCGGACAGCATCAGAATGGGAAAGCGGATGTTGCCGGCGCGAATCCGCCGCGCCACCTCGAGGCCGCCGAGCCTGGGCAGCATCAGGTCGAGGATGACGAGGTCGAAATCGTCCTCCGCCAGGGTTTCCAGGGCGCTCTGGCCATCCTCGACCACGACGATGTCGTAGCCCTCGCGCTCGAGGTTGAACCTGAGCCCCTTGGCGAGGTGCGCCTCATCCTCGACAACCAGTATTTTTTTCTTCTTGCCCATCGCCGATCCGGTTAAAGCCGCCGCCGCTCTCAAGCTAGTGCGGCAGCGACACGGTGAAACGGGTGCCCTTGCCGCGGCCTTCGCTCTCCACGGTGAGGCGGCCCTTGTGGTTTTTCACGATTTCGCGGGAAATGAACAGGCCGAGCCCCGCCCCTTCGATGTTCTGCGTGTCGACGTTCTGCGCCCGGTAAAACTTCTTGAAGACCTTCTTGCGGTCCTTTTTCTCGATGCCGATGCCCTGGTCGATGAAATGGATGTCCAGGTATTTTTTCCCGTCCTTAACCTCGATCACCAGCGGCTGACCGACGGGCGAATAGCGGAGCGCGTTGCCGATCAGGTTATTAAATACCATACGCAGCGCCCGTTTATCCACCTGGTGCACGCCGGCGCCGTTTAAATGCAGCCGGACTTCGCATTTCCTCTCCTCGAACTGGCGCTTGTAGGCCTTCACCACTTCCTCGAGGAATTCGCCGATATGAACCGGCTGAAACTGCAGCCGCATGGCCTCGGCCTTGCTCGATTGCAGGATGTTGTCGATGAGGCTGGAGAGCCGCTCAGTGTCGGTGAGCATGGTTTCGACAAAATCCCCCGCCTCACCCGGCGAGACCTTCTGGTACTTCATGGTCTCCAGGTAAAGCTGGATCGACGCCAGGGGCGATTTGAGCTCGTGCGAAACGCTGGAGACGAAATTGCTCTGCAACTGGTTGAGGCGCGCCTGCTTGTTCCAGTACACGAAGATCACGTACACCCCGGCGAGGATGATGAGCATGAGGAACGACCCCTCGAGCAGGATCACCCAGGTGAACTCGTTGTTGAACAGCTCGGGGCGCAGCTTGGAGGCGAACTCCTCGAGCTTCAGGTTGTTCTTGAAGTACCAGTAGACCCAGATCCCCATCAGGCCGAGCCAGGCGACCTGGACGCCGATGAAGACGAAAATGGGATGGAACAGAGTTCTAAGTTTGCTCATGGCCGGGCGCTATCCTCCCCTGTTAGAGGGGCTTACATCTAATATTACATAACTTTTACATGCAGGTCAGCAGGAACCCGGTAATATAAAATCAGGTGCATAAAAAATCACGACACTACCGAGGGGGAGAAACATGAGCAACATCGCCGCCGTAAAACCCAAACTGAAGTTCAACACCGGCACCACCGCCTACTTCATTTTCCTGCACGCCGGAGCGCTGCTCGCGCTGTTTCCCTTCGCTTTTTCGTGGAGCGCCGTGGCGCTCATGCTGTTTCTGCACTGGCTGACGGCGTCGCTCGGCATCTGCCTCGGCTACCACCGCTACCTGACCCACCGCGGCATGGACCTGCCGAAATGGCTGGCCCGCACGCTGGTGTTCTTCGGCGCCCTGGCCTGCGAGAACGGGCCCATCAAATGGGTCGCCCAGCACCGCATGCATCACGCGGGCTCCGATACCGACTCCGACCCGCATAACGCCAAGAACAGCCTGTGGTGGGCGCACGTCGGCTGGATGCTCTACGAGCACCCCGAGTTCGACAACAAGGAGAACATCCGCAACTACTCCAAGGATATCGCGAACGACCCCTTCTACCAGTTTCTCGATAACCACTTCATCAAGATCCAGTTTGCCCTGGGCTTCCTGCTGTTCGCCATCGGCGGCTGGCCGTTCGTCATCTGGGGCATCTTCCTGCGCCTGGTGCTGGTGTACCATTCCACCTGGTTCGTCAACAGCGCCGCCCACGCCTGGGGCTACAAAACCTTCGCCCTGGAGAACGACCTGTCCACCAACTGCTGGTGGGTGGGCCTCATCGCTTACGGCGAAGGCTGGCACAACAACCACCATGCGTTTCCCAAGTCCGCCCGGCACGGCCTGAGGCCTTGGGAATTCGACATGACGTGGATGGCGATCAGCGTCCTCAAGGCGCTCGGGCTGGCGACCAACATCAAGGTCGCCAAACTTAAGAAGCTCGAAAGCCCGAGCCCGGAGCTAAAGCCCACCTACGGCGCCGACATGATCAAGCAGGCCGCCTGACCCGAACCGCCCGGAATACGCCGGGCGCTCAACCGAGGCTGAACTCCACCTCGTAGCCGGCGTATTTCCTCAGGTTGATCACCCGCTTGTCGAACAACAGGTACTGCCCCTTGATGCCCGTCAGCCTGTCGCTGAACTCCGGCGTCTTGTCCAGGTTGTGGCTCGTGATCTTTTCCGGAACAGCGAGCACCGGGTAGGTGAACGCCTCCGCCGCCTCGTCCTTCACCAGGTACTGGCAAAGTTCCTTCGGCACCCACGCCGCGATTTGCTCGCGCAGTTCCAGCAGGTCCACCGGTTCCACCTCGCCCTTCAGCATCTTGCGCCAGTTGGTCTTGTCGGCCATGTGCCGGGCCACCGCCACTTCCATCTGCCCCGCCAGCACCCGCCTGGGAAGCCTGGCGATAACAAGCGCCTGAACCGCGCCCTGGTCGATCCAGCGGTCGGGCACGTTGTAGTGCCGCGTCACCCCCACCTTCACGCCCGACGTGAGCGATAAGTAAACGATGTGCTCGATGTTGCAATGCGTGCGGTAGAACTCCAAATCCGCCGGGCCGCCCTGATCGTGGGCGCAGGTCTCGGGCCTCACCGCGCACATGGCGTTTTCAGGCAGGTCGCGGGCGCAGGGGAAACAATAGCCCTGGCTGTAGGATTTCTTCGTCTCCCGGCCGCAGGCGATGCAGTGGATGACGCCGAGAAACTTCATACCGAGGGGCTGGCCAAGCCAGGGGTTGAGCGGCGTCTCGCCGCCGGTCAGGCAAAGCCGGTATTCAACCGGCGCCTTCGCCTCGTGGGTCATCATTCTCAGGCTGCCAGATACCTTCACACGCCTCCAGGGGATTGGCCGCGGTCACAAAAACCCGCGCTCGGCCCGCATGCCATCGTATCGCCGGGAAAATACCGCGCCACGCGAACTCAGGCCAGCGATCATAAAAATCTGCGCTCGGCCCATTTGCTGCTGAAGTAATAGAGAGCGAACAGCGCCACCGATACGCCGAGCATCAGCGTCGAGGCGTCGAACACGAGAAACGACACGAGAAACAGCAGGCAAAAAAACAGGCAATGCCTGAGCAAGCGATGTCTGTTTGCCATGAGCCGCCTCCGGTGGAGTTCGATCCGGCCGCATTATATGTCATAGTCGCCACTTGCGCGCGCGGAGTTTATAAACTTGATTTGTCGCCATCCCCTGAAAGACCGCTATCGGCCGTAAGCTGAAGTTCTGGCAAATTATTTCAATCCCAACCTAGTTGTTGCATACTGATAGCGTCATTCCAAATTTTTGTCATATGCTTGATTCGTTCACCATCAAAAACCATATGGTAAACGTAGTCAGCAGCAATTTTCTTTCCAGTCGGAGGTAATGGCCCGCCTGGTCCAGTTTGTGTTCCATGAAAAATTGCCACTGCTGTTACAGATCTATCGTTTTCATCG
>QJWD01000296.1 GCA_003235465.1 Nitrospirota bacterium
TTATCCAGCGCCAGGCGGATGATCTTCTTCAACCGCTCGACATGGTTCTTTTCCAGCGCGTACTGGTTGTCGAGCTGTGCCTTACAGTCGTCGCCCACGTGAATGGTATCGTAACGCGCCATATTGGGCGTGCCGTCGAGATACAGGATCCGTTCGATCAGCCGGTCGGCGTGCTTCATCTCGCCCATGCTTTCCTCCCTGGAATGGCTGGCGAGTTTATGAAACCCCCAGTTGGCCTGCATCTTGTAATGGATGTAATACATGTTGATCGCCGTCAACTCGGCCATCAGCACCTCATTCAATCCCTCGATCACTTTCTTATCACCTTTCATGCCGCGCCTCCCTTTACTGGCAAGTTGCAATGATCCGCGGGCCTCCCGCGGTTCGACCTGGGCCATCCTAGCACACCGAACGGCCCATTTAAATACTTGTATTTAAGGGCTTTACTATTGAAAACAGCATTGATAACCCGTATCGATAACGGCGGCGAAAGCGCCCCTCGGGGTCAGGCGAATGGAGGTGAAGCTGTCATCATTCAAGAGGTTGCCAAGCAGCGGGAAGAAAAAGGCCGGTGGTGGTGTTGAAAAGACGTATCAGGAAGGGGCGGAAAAAATCAGAATGCGGACCGGCCGTCCAGCCGGGTGAGCACCTCGCAGCCGTCGTCGGTGACACAGATGGTGTGCTCCCACTGCGCCGAGAGGGAGCCGTCTTCCGTCACCGCGGTCCACTTGTCGGGCAGGATGCGCAGGTGCGGGCGGCCCTGGTTGATCATCGGTTCGATGGTGAACACCATGCCCTTTTTGATCTCGATGCCGTTGCCCTCGCGGCCGTAATGCAGCACCTGCGGTTCCTCATGAAAGTTCTTGCCGATGCCGTGGCCGCAGAATTCGCGCACCACCGAGTAGCCGTGGCCCTCGGCGAATTTCTGAATGGCGGCGCCGATGTCGCCCAGCCTGGCCCCGGGCCTGACCGCCGCGATGCCGAGCAGGAGCGCCTCGCGGCAGGCCTCCACCAGCTTGGCGGCGCGGGCGCGCGGCGAGCCGACGTGGAACATGCGGCTCGTGTCGCCGTGGTAGCCGTCCAGGTAGGTGGTGATGTCGAGGTTCACCACATCGCCGTTTCTCAGCTTGCGGTCGTCGGACGGGATGCCGTGGCAGATTTCCTCGTTGACGGAGGAGCAGATGCTCTTCGGGAAGCCCTTGTAGTTGAGCGGCGAGGGAACCGCCCCCCTGGCGACGATGAAATCGTGGCAGATGTCGTTCAGCTTGCCGGTGGTGACGCCGGGCTTCACGTACGGCTCGATCATCACCAGCACCTCCGCCGCCAGTTGGCAGGAGCGCCGCATGATCGCTATTTCCTCATCCGTCTTGATGTGAATCATTGATAAAACCGAATTGTCTGAGCGAGCGTTCGTCCTCCCGCCAGTGCTTTTTCACTTTCACAAATAAACTTAGATACACCGGGACGCCAAAACGTTTCTCAATTTCTTTGCGCGCCTGGCTCCCCACCTTCTTGAGCACCGCGCCCTTTTCGCCGATGATGATCCGCTTCTGCGATTCCTTCTCGCAGTAGATGCTGGCGCTCGTGACCCACGTCCCCTTTTCGCTCTCCGAAACCTCTTCCACCACCACCGCCACCGAGTAGGGCACTTCCATGTGGGTGAGGTTCAAAATCTTCTCGCGCACGATTTCGGCGATGAGAAACTCCTCCCGGCAGTCGGTCACCATGCCCTCGGGAAAATATTTCGGACCTTCCGGCAGGCGGGACAGGATCAGGGCTTGCAGCCGGTCGAGGCCGTCGCTCTTAAGCGCCGAAATCGGGACGATATCGGAGAAGACCCCCCGCCTGTCGCCCTCGGCGATGAGGCCGAGCAGCTTCGGCTTCGGCACGCGGTCGATCTTGTTGACGATCAGCACCCGCGGCGCATGGGAGCGCTGGAGCGCCTCGATGATGGCCTCGTCCTCGGCCATGAAGCCGCGCTCGGCGTCGATCATGAACAGCACCAGGTCCACGTCCTTGATCGTCGCGAGGCTCGCCTCGACCATCAGCCGGTTAAGCCGGATGGAGGAATCGTGAATGCCCGGCGTGTCGATGAGGACGATCTGCCCGCCAGGCAGGTGCACCACACCTAAAATCCGGTTGCGGGTGGTTTGCGGCTTGCGCGACATGGCGGCGATCTTCTGCATCACCAAGCGGTTCAGCAGGGTGGATTTGCCCACGTTCGGCCGCCCGAGGATGGCCGCGTAGCCCGATTTGAATGGCGCCTGGGTGCTCTTCATGCTCCCCTTCCGGGAAAAATTGCCGCGAGCGGCCCAACCCATGTATGATTGGGGAGGCCAACCCTAAAAAGCAAAACCGCCCCGAAACACCGAAGCGGTTTCTGCCATTGATTCTAGCATGAAGTCGATCGGATTATATATTCACATTCCCTATTGCCTGCACAAATGCGGCTACTGCGATTTCAATTCGCACGCCGTCGACCCCGGGGAAATGGAACGCTTTCTCCCGGCGCTGTTCGCCGAGGTCGATTTCCGGGCCGCCGAAATCGGCGATGATACAGAGGTGGCCACCGTGTTCATCGGCGGCGGCACCCCCACCACCCTGCCCGCCGAGGCGCTCGCCTCGCTTCTTAGCCGCCTGCGAAAGCGCTTCCCCCTGGCAAACGATGCGGAGATCAGCATCGAAACCAACCCCGCCACCCTCGCCCCGGGCCTCTTCGAGAGGCTGCTCGAGGCGGGAGCCAACCGCCTGTCCATCGGCGTCCAGTCCTTCGACCCGGAGGAACTGAAAACGCTCGACCGCGTCCACAGCGTGGACGAGGCGCATCAAACCTTCCCGGCCGCGCGCCAGGCGGGGTTCAGCAACCTGTCGATGGATCTCATGTTCGCGCTACCGGGGCAGAGCGCCGGGCGCTTCAAGGATCACCTGAATACCGCCCTCGGCAAGCGCCCGGAGCACCTTTCAACCTACAACCTGACCATCGAAAAGAACACCGCCTTTTACAACCTTCACCGGCGGGGGCTGCTCACGCTGCCGCCGGAGGAAGAACAACTCGCCCAGTACAAGAACACCATCGCAACGCTTACGTGCGCCGGCTACGAGCATTACGAAATATCCAATTTCTGCCTGCCGGGCAGGGAGTGCCGCCACAACCTCATCTACTGGAACAACGGCGAGTACCTCGGCCTCGGGCCGGGCGCCTCGTCGTACATGGCGGGCGTGCGCTTTCGCAACGGCAACCTGCCCTCGCGCTACATCCGCGAGGTGGCGGCACGCGGGCACGCCGTCGAGTTCGAGGAAACCCTGCCCCCGAGGGAGGCCATGGGCGAAACCCTCATGCTTGGCCTTCGCCTGCTGAAAGGCATTGCCATCGACACCTTCGAGAGCCGGTTCAAGACCACGCTGCGAACAGCCTACGGCGAAACCCTCGACGGGCTGCTGGAAAAAAATCTCATCCAACTGGAAAACGGACGCATCGCCCTTTCACCCAGGGGGCTGTTCCTCGCCGATTCCGTGATCCTGGAATTCATCGCCTGAACAATGGAGCCCGCATGAGCGACCCCGGAAAAAATTTTCAAAAACTCGTCGACGTCGTCGACACCCTCATGGGCGACGACGGCTGCCCCTGGGACCGCGTGCAGACCCGCGAGACCCTGAAACCCTACCTCGTCGAGGAGACCTACGAAACCCTGGAAGCCCTGGACCACGGCGACCCGGAGGAGATCAAGGACGAACTCGGCGACCTGCTCTACCAGATCCTGTTTCACGCCCGAATCTCCAAGAACCGGAACGAGTTCGACATCTCCGATGTGGTGAACGCCATCACCGACAAGATGGTGCGGCGGCACCCGCACGTTTTCAAGGAAGCGAAATGCGACACCCCCGACGAGGTGGTCACGCAGTGGGAGGAGATCAAAAAAAACGAAAAGGCGAGCTCCCGGCGCGAATCGGTGCTCGACGGCGTGCCCC
Source organism: Nitrospirota bacterium (assembly GCA_003235465.1). Next base: position 3,970 of record QJWD01000296.1, read on the forward strand.
GTTCCCTGCCCGGCCTGAAGCGGGCGCAGGAGTTGCAGAAGAAAGCCGCCAAGCACGGCTTCGACTGGGACAAGATCGACGAAGTGTTCAGCAAGCTCGACGAGGAGATCGCCGAGTTCAAGGAGGCGCTCGTCGCCGGCGATGAGAAGGCGGCGGCGGGCGAACTCGGCGACATCCTGTTCGTGCTCGTCAACATCGGCCGTTTCAAGAAAATCGACGCCGAGGAAGCGCTGCGCGCCACCAACAATAAATTCATCACCCGGTTTCACCACATCGAGAGGCAGGTGGCGAAAACCGGCAAAACCCTCAAGGAAACCCCGCTCGACGAGCTCGAAGCCCACTGGCAGGACGCGAAGAAGCGCTAAAGCGGACAACCCTCAAACGCGCGCCGCCTTTAGGGCCCAGGCCTGTAGCTCGTCGGCGTCCTCCAGCACCTCCGCCGGCACCTCGAGGTAATTCTTCAGCGTCTGCTTCGCGCTCGGGCGAAACGGCGGCATGCCCTCGTAGTCGCCGCTGTTTTCCGGCCCGGTCTTGAAGTACAGCCTGCCCTTGTACAGGATGGCGAAAAAATTATCCCTCAGGTAGAGGCCGCGCCCGCCGAACATGGCGCGCGCGCGCACCCCGGCGAGCCCCGACAGTTGGTCGAGCACGAACTCCAGAAACGAATCGTCGCTCACTCTTTTTCAGTGGCCTCGCCGATGACCGCATTCAGTTCCCGCAGAATGAGGTCCTTGTCGATGTTGTGCATGAGGGCGGTCTCGGCCACGGTTTCGAAGGCTTGGCCGGGGCAGGAGAAGCAGCCTTCCCCGTAATGCTTCTCGAACACCGCCATGGTGTCGGGGTGAAGCTTGATGAGGCTGCCGACGAGGGTGTCCGGCTTGCAGGCTTCGCCGGGCAGGATGGGCTTGCCTTTTTCCTTCGCCGCTTCCGCCGCCTCCGGCTTGGGCCGCGTGGCCGCCTGGGGCCTGGCGGGGGCGCCTTCGACCAGCGCGCGGTTCAGCTTTTCGAGGAACGCCGCTGGGTCGACGCCGTGCTTCCTGCACGCCTGCTCGATGGACACC
>QJWD01000409.1 GCA_003235465.1 Nitrospirota bacterium
GGCCATGAAAGTCGCCTTCACCACATTAGGCTGCCGCACCAACCAGCACGACACCGCCGAGATGCAGACGCTGCTCGAGGAGGAGGGCTACGCCATCGCAAGCCCCGGTGAACGGGCGGACATTTACGTCATCAACACCTGTTCGGTGACGGCGAAAAGCGACTACAACTCGCGCCTGGCGGTGAAAAAATCCCTCGCCATCAACGACCGCGCCATGGTGGTGTTCACCGGCTGCTACGCCCAGCTCGCGGGCGCCGAGGCCGAATCCATCGAAGGGCTGGACCTGGTTCTCGGCAACGCCAACAAGCTCGAAATCGTCGATGCCATTCGCCGCAACCTGCCCGGCGCCCCCACGGCGAAACGCACAGGCGGACCGGCGTATCACATGACCGACATCCACCAGGCGCGGGTGTTCCGCTCCATCCCGGTGGACAAGTCCTTCGGCAAGACCAAGGCCTTCATCAAGGTGCAAACAGGCTGCGACGAAAAATGCTCGTTCTGCACCGTGGTGCGCGCGCGCGGCCGTTCGATCAGCGACAGCCGGGAAAATATCCTGAATAACATCCGCCAGGCCATCGACGCCGGCTTCAAGGAAATCACCCTCACCGGCATCAACCTCGGCACCTGGGGCATGGATCTCGCTCTCAAGGAAACGTTTTCCTCCCTCGTCGCCGACGTGATTCGCCTGAAGGGCGAATTCCGCGTGCGCCTGAGCTCCATCAACCCGATGGAGATCGACGATGCGCTTCTCGACCTCATGGCCGGGTCAAGCAAACTCTGCCCGCATCTGCACATTCCGCTGCAAAGCGGCGACGACGAAGTGCTTGGCCGCATGCGCCGGAACTACACCTCCAGGCAATACATCGACACCGTCCACCGCACGGCAAGCAAGGTCCCCGGCCTCGGCCTGGGCGCCGACGTCATCGTCGGCTTTCCCGGCGAGAGCGACGCCGCCTTCGAACGCACCCGCACCCTGATCGAGGCGCTGCCGTTCACTTACCTGCACGTTTTCACCTACTCGCCGCGCAAGGGCACCGAAGCCTATGGCATGAAAAGCGACCTGCCGAAGGAGGAAAAAAAGCGCCGCAACAGAATTTTGACCGAACTGGCCGAGAAAAAAGCGGCCGCCTTTCGGCAAGGCCTGCTCGGCCGCACCGTCACCGTCCTGTTCGAAAACCCAGACGCTAAAGGCCTTCTCAAAGGGTACAGCGAACACTATGTTCCCGTTGCCGCGGAAGCCAACGCGCGCCTCGCCAATCAACTGCTCCCGGTGACCGTGAACCGCCTGGAGAACGACCGGGCCATGGGATGCCTGGCCTGATCACCCTGACCACCGACTTCGGCCTCCTCGACCCCTTCGCGGGGGTCATGAAAGGCGTTATCCTGGGACTCGCCCCCGACGTGCAGATCATTGATATAACACATAATATAGATCCACAGAACCTGATCGCCGGGGCCTTCATCCTGGAATCGGTGGCGCCTTTTTTTCCGCCGGGCACGGTTCACGTCGCGGTGGTGGACCCCGGCGTAGGCTCGGCCCGGCGGCCCATCGCCGTGGAATCCGGCGGGCACACCTTTCTCGCGCCGGACAACGGCCTCCTGACGCCGTTTCTCCGGCCGGGGGCGGCCGTCACCGTGCTCACCGAGGAGCGCTATTTCAACCGCCCCGTTTCGGCCACGTTCCACGGCCGCGACGTGTTCGCCCCGGCGGCGGCGTTGCTGGCGCGTGGAACGGAATTAGCTAAAATGGGCATGACGATGGACCATCCGGTCAGGCTGGACATCCGCCAGCCCGTGTTCATGAACGGCGCGTTGGCGGGCGAGGTCATCCACGCCGACCGTTTCGGCAACCTGACCACCAACATCACCCGCCGCCACCTGCACGAGCACTTCAAGGAAGGCGGGAGGCTTCGCCTTAGCTTCGGCGCCGGCGGTGAACTCCCCTTCGCCAGCCACTACAGCGCCCTCGCCCCTGGGGAATGCGGGTTTCTCGTCAACAGCTGGGAGCGGGTCGAAATCTTCATGCGCGAAGGCAGCGCGAAGGCGCATTTCAAGTGCGGCATCGGCCAGGCCGTCCGCATCACCCTGGAGCCCGGCCCATGACGGGAATCAAGGTCATCTGCCAGAACAAGCGGGCCCGGCACGATTTTTTCATCGAAGACACCTTCGAAGCGGGCATCGTGCTGAAGGGCGCCGAGGTCAAGTCCCTGAGAGTCGGCAAGGCCAACCTCGCCGACAGCCACGCCCAGGTGGAGCGGGGCGAGGTGTGGCTGCACCATTGCCACATCGACCCCTACGCGCCGGCCTCCCAGTTCAGCCACAACCCGATGCGCCCGCGAAAGCTGCTCCTGCACAAGAGGGAGATCGAAAGGCTCATCGGCAAAACCCGCGAGAAAGGCTACACGCTCGTCTGCCTGAAACTGTATTTCAAGGACGGCAAGGCCAAGGCCGAGCTGGGCCTGGCGCGCGCCAAGAAGCTGCACGACAAGCGCGACACCCTGAAGAAACGCGAGGCCCAGCGCGAGATCGACCAGGCGATGAAGGGCCGGACCCGCGGCTGACCTTTTATCCAGGCAAGCGAGCGATGACCCGTTTGATCCATCAAGCCACGGACCCCAGGCAGTACGACGGGCCCGACCTCGACTGGCTCTTGGTCGGCCGGCAGGGTTCGGCCTCGGGCGTGTTTTTTGAGACCGCGCTTCAGCCGGCCCTGGCGGACCTGTCCGGCCTCTCGCTGCTCGAAATCGGCTCGGGCAGCGGCCGCCTGTTCGGCTTTTTCAAGCGCCTCGGCGTAAAGCGTTTGGAAGGCGTTGAACCGTCTAAAAAAAATGCCGCCGTCTCCCGCGAGGCGCACCCGGACGTGCCGGTGTTCGAAGGGCCGTTCGAGGCGTTTTCCGCCCGCGAGCATTTCGACCGCATGGTGGCGGTGATGGTGTTCGAGCACATCAAAAACCTGGACGAGGCGTTTTCCCGCATCCACCGCTCCCTGAAACCGGGGGGCCGGTTTCTCCTCATTATCGGCGACCCCGAGTGCCAGACCAACCCGGCGCTCTACGAGAAAATCGACATCGAAGAGCTGGGCGAGGGTGCCAGGGCCGTCCGCACCGTGCGCCCCTTCGGGGTGCTGGTCAATATCGTCCGCCCGCTGGAGGCGATCCGCGAGGCAGCGAGGAGAAACGGGCTTGAGCCCGCGGCCTCGACCCCCCTCCAACCGACGCCGGAGCTTTTTGCCAGCCACCCGAACCTTGCCGCCCTCGGCGGCAAGCCGCTCTGCCACCTGCTCGCGTTCGCCCGCCAGGCAAGCGCCGCGTGAGCGGATCGCTTTTTCCCGCTGCCTGCTGCTGGTAAAATGGGGTTCCGTCCCACCCTGTCAAAGGATGTGCCATGGATTATGAAAAACGCATCGCGGAAATATTGAGCGGGTTTCAGCCGGCGGCGGCGTTGATGGCGGCGAGCGGCCTCGGCCTGTTCGACGAGCTCAAGCAACCCGCCGCCGCCGACAAGGTGGCAAGAAAGCTCGGCGCCGACCCCGAGGCGACAGAGAGGCTGCTTAACGCGCTCACCGGCATGGGTATCGTCGCCAAGGAGGGCGACCGGTTCTACCTGCCCGAGGCCTGGAGGAAGTTCCTGCAAAAGGACGGCGAGCGCTACCTCGGCCAGTGGATCGCCCTGATGGCCGATTTGCAGAAGGCGTGGACGGAGGTTCCGGCGTACGTTCTAAGCGGGCACAACATCACCAGCATCATGGACATGCTCGGCGGCGATCCGGATCGCATGCGCGCCTTCATCGACGCCATGCACGACAAGGCGATAAAAGCCACCGCCCAGATCGCCAGGGAGATTCCCCTTGCCGGCGTCCGCCGCATGCTGGACGTTGGCGGCGGGCCGGGCACCTACGCCCTCGAATGGGCGAAAGCGCGCCCGGAGCTGACCGCCCGCGTGTTCGACATCGCCCCGGTGCTGGAGGTGGCGAACCAGTACATCCGCCGCTACCAGCTCGAGGACCGCGTCACCACGCAGGCGGGGGATTTCAACAAGGACGACCTTGGCGCGGGCTACGACCTCGTGCTGCTCGCCAATGTCCTGCACATGTACTCGGCGGAGATGGCCCGCGCCCTGGTGAAGCGCGCGGCGGCGGCGCTCGCCCCCGGCGGGCGGCTCGTCATCCACGGCTTCGCCACCGACCCGGGGGATACCGGCCCGCTGGAGGATGCCCTGTTCAGCATCAACATCGGCCTCCTGACCGAAGGCGGCCGCGCTCACCCGCTGGATGAGATGAAAGGCTGGGTGACTTCGGCGGGCCTCGCCGAGGCTAGGACCTTCCGCATCGACGCCATTCCCACCGGCGTCCTCACCGCCGTCAGGCCGGGTTAGGAGGCGGAACTTTCGCGGCGCGCGACCACGAGGACGACGCCGGCAACGGCGATCACCGCGCCGATGTAGCCCAGGGTTTGTGTCGGGTCCTGCGCCAGCCGGCCGGAACTGTAGGCGGGGAACACCAGCATGGCGAGCAGCGTGATGAGCGGGTTCAGGGTGATGAGGATGCTGATGAGAGTGATGGGGACGATCTTCACCGCTTCCGCTAGCGCGCCGTAGGCGAACAGGGTGTTGAACCCGAGAAAAACAAGGAACAGCCAGGCGGTCCAGTCCACTCCGTTGAATTCACCCCAGGAAACCGGATACGCAAGCAGGATGCTCGCGACGCCGTACACGAGAAGGTTGAGCGACTGGGGGCTGAAATCCCGGCTCAGGATTTTCTGGCACACCATGTAGACCACCCACACCGCGCCGGCGAACATCACATACGAATTGGCGGAGGAATACAGGGCGAGCTGCGCCACGTTGGCGCGCTGGTCGACGAAAAACAGGCTGAAGCCCACCGCCGCGATCAGGAGCCCGAGGTATTGCCGCCGGGAAAGGTTCTCGCGAAAGATGAACACCCCCACCAACACCAGGATGACCGGCGCGAACTGGATCACGATGGCCACGTTGGACGGCCCGCTGAACTGCACCGCCAGGGTCACGCCGA
>QJWD01000145.1 GCA_003235465.1 Nitrospirota bacterium
AAACCGCGGTGCGGCAAAAGGTCGAGGAGAACGGCCTGTCGCCGGCGGACACGGCCGCGTGCTTTCAGGATGCGGTGATCGATGTCCTGGTCCGGAAAGTGTTCCTCGCCTGCGAGCAGGAGAACGTTGGTAGGGCGGTGATGACCGGCGGCGTGGCGGCGAACGGCGCATTGCGGCGCGCCATGGAGCATGAAGGCGCGAGGCGCGGCATCCAGATTGATTTCCCGAAACCTGCGATCTGCACCGACAACGCGGCGATGATCGCCTGTGCCGGCTACCATCGATTCCTGCGCGAGGGCCAGGGCGCGGATCCGCTCGCGCTCGACGCCAGCGCCACCCTCCCCATTCAGGCCAAAAGGGCCTGCTGACAAGTACCTTCACCCATGCGCGTACTGGTCACCGGCGGCGGCGGCTTTCTCGGCCGCCACCTTGCGGCCCGGCTTGGTGCGTTCGCCGACGAGGTGGTCGTTCTCGGCCGCAACCCCTACAGCAGCCTGCCCGAAGGCATTCGCCAGATCCAGGCCGACATCCGGGACCGCGAGGCGCTGGTGAGCGCGTTCGCCGGTTGCGATGCCGTGTTCCATGCGGCGGCGGTGCCCGGCATCTGGGGACCGGCCTCGATGTTTCACACGATCAACGTCCTGGGCACGGACAACGTCATTCACGCCTGCCGGAAAAACCGCGTAAATAGCCTCGTCTTCACCAGTTCGCCGAGCGTCGTGTTCGGCGGCGGCGACATGGAGAACGCCGATGAGAGCGTGCCGTACCCCGCCCGCTACCTGTCGGAATACGCCCGCACCAAGGCGCTTGCCGAAAAGCGCGTGATGGCGGCGAGCGGCGTGGATGGGCTGAGGACGGTGGCGATCCGGCCCCATCTCATCTGGGGCGCGGGTGACCCGCATCTCGTGCCGAGGATCGTTGAACGGGCGGGAAAGGGCCGTCTCGTGCAAGTGGGGGAGGGCGGCAACAGGGTGGATCTCATCCACGTGGAAAACGCCGCCCACGCGCATGTGCTGGCCTGGCAGGCGCTCGTTAAGGCGGATTCGAAGGTGGCGGGCCGCTGCTATTTCGTGAGCGATGGGCAGCCTGTCCGGCTTTGGGGTTGGATCGCCGAACTGCTCGCCGCCCTCGGGCTGCCGCCTGTCCGTCGCACGCTGCCACTATCCGCCGCTTACGCCATCGGCGGCGCTCTGGAAGGCATCTACCGGCTGCTTGGCATCGGCCAGGAGCCGCCGATGACGCGCTTTCTCGCCCAGCAGCTTGCCACTTCCCATTATTTTGACATCAGCCGCGCGGTGAACGATTTCTGCTATTCCACGGTGGTCGCGCCGGAGGAAGGCTTTCGCGAACTCGTAAGCTCCCTTAGCCGCTGATCGAAGTCAAATGGGAAATAAATTGGGGCGGGCTCATTCGCCGGGTTCGGCCATGAGGTTGATCTTGTGCGCCAGGCAGCCTGCGCCGAAGCCGTTGTCGATATTGACCACGGCGACGCCGGCGGCGCAGCTGTTTAGCATGGTGAGAAGCGCGGCGACGCCGCCGAACGAAGCGCCGTAACCGACGCTGGTGGGCACCGCGATCACCGGCTGCGCCATCAGGCCGCCCACCACGCTGGCGAGCGCGCCATCCATGCCCGCCACCGCCACCACCACCCTGGCCGCGCGCAGGCGGTCCAGGTTGTCCATCAGGCGATGGATGCCCGCCACCCCGACGTCGAAAATTTTTTCCACCCGGCTGCCAAACGCCTCGGCGGTGACGGCGGCTTCGAGCGCCACCGGGATATCCGCCGTGCCCGCGCTCACCACGGCGATCCGCCCGAGGGGCTGCTCCTTCTGCTGGCGGATCACCAGCGTCCCGGCCTCGGGGGTGTAGCACGCGCCTTCCGGCAGATCGTGTTTGATGGCCTCGTGCACATCGCCCGCGAGCTTGGTGGCGAGAATGTTATGGTCGGATTTTTCCAGGCTGGCGATGATGGCGAGAATCTGGTGCGCGGTTTTTCCCTGGCAGAAGATCACCTCGGGCAGGCCGCTTCGCACCGCGCGGTGGTGGTCGACGCGGGCGAACTCCATATCCTCGTAAGGCAGGTGCTTGAGCCTGCTGAACGCCTCATCCGGGCCGAGGACGCCGGCCTTGAGGTCGGCGAGAATTTTTTTCAGCGTTTCCGGTTTCACTCGATGCCCCTCACGCCGGAGAACTCGGAAGAGATCTCGACCTTCATGATCGCCTTAAGCGCCTGCTCCGGGGCCTTGTCCTCGTAAAGAATGCGGTAGGTCTCCTCGATGATCGAGGCCTGGATGGCGTGGCGGTTCTTGAGCTCAAAGGCCGACTTCACCGTGCGCACCCCTTCGGCAACCATGCGCATGGCGTCAACGATGTCCGAAAGCCGCTCGCCCCGGCCGAGGCGCAGGCCCACCGATCGGTTGCGGCTCTGGTCGCCGGTGCAGGTGAGCACCAGATCGCCCAGGCCCGAGAGACCGTAAAACGTTTCCGGGCGCGCCCCGAGGGCGGTGCCGATGCGGGTGATCTCCACCAGCCCGCGAGTGATGAGGGCCGCGCGCGCGTTGTGGCCGAGCTCGAGGCCGTCGGAAATGCCGGTGGCGATGGCGATGACGTTCTTCAGCGCCCCGCCGATCTCCACCCCGCAGATATCGGTGGAGGTGAACACCTTGAGATCGGGGCTGCTGAACAGATCCTGCACGGTTTCTGCCAACGGCAGGCTCTTGGCCGCGGCCACCAGCGCCGACGGGCGGCCCTCGGCGATCTCGGAAGCGAAGGTGGGCCCGGAGATCGTCACGTGGCGCTCCGGCGCGTCCAGGGTTTCAGTCAGGATCTGGTGAATGGAGCAAAGCGTGTCGTTCTCCAGCCCCTTGCTGGCGCTGATGACAAGCGCGTCGGGCAGAAGGAACGGCTTGAGCTTTTTCGCCGTCTCGCGCATCACGTGGCTAGGCACCACGAGCAGCACCGCCGCCTTGCCGGCGGCCGCCTCCTCCATCGAAAGGGTGGGGCGGATGGTTTCCGGCAACCGGTGGCCGGGCAGGAATATCGCGTTTTCGCGGCTGTCTAGAATGGATTCATGCAAATCCGGCTCATAGACCCACAGGTCGACGGCGACACCGATGCGCGAGAGATGGAGCGCCAGGGCGGTCCCCCAGCTGCCGGCGCCGATGACGCCCAGTTTTTTGATTTTCATGGCAGGGTTTGTGATGAATTCGCTTCCATTTGCCCATTGGCTGAAGCATTATAACCAATTTGACCGCGCGGCAACACCGCATTTTCAGACGCTTACAGCGTCCAGAAATACCTTGTATGGCCTATTCCTTTATGCTTAAATCTTTTTAAAACGCCAACCCTTTATTCATCGAACAACGGTACAGCAGGCGGCCGCAAGCGGTTGTCTTCAAAAGCCCCCAAACCATGGCAAAAAAAATCAGAGTCACCCGCAAGGAAATCATGGAACCCGATGCGTTCCTCACCTTCACCGCGCGCGCGTCGCAATTTGTCGCCGAGAATCGCGGGCTGATCATAGGAACGATTACCGGCATCATTCTTCTCGTGCTGGCGGTCGCGGGTTACAGCTACAACCAAGCCGCGAACGCGGAAAAAATGGAAGCCCTGCTGTTCGAAATGGAAAAAGCCCGGAGTGGCGATGACAAGACGGCCGCGCTAAACGAGATGAAAACCCGGTTCGAGAAATTGGACGGGGCCGATTACAAACATCGGGGCGGCCTCCTTCTCGCCAGCGCCGAATACGACAACGGCAATTTCGATACCGCCGCCAAACACTACGAGGACGTGGTGGCGGCCGCGGCCCCGGGGCGCCTGGCCCACAACGTCGCGCTTCAGGGGCTGGCCTATTCCGAGCTGTCGCGAAATCAGTACGATAAGGCGATCGAGCATTTCAAGTCGCTGATCTCAAGCAGCAGGGACTTTCCGCTGTTCGACACCTACGCGGGCCTGGTGCGTTGCTACGAAGGGAAGAACGACTCCCAGAATGCCGTCCTCACGCTCCGCGAAATGGAAATCAAATTCCAGGGCCACCCCCAGGCGGCCTGGGTGCAGCGAAGGATCAAAACCCTGTCGCCCGGCGCCTGACGCCCTTCGGTTCATCATGAACCCTCCCCAAATAAAGCGAACCCTGCTGGTTCTCGCCTGCCTTCTCATCCTGGCCAAGGCGGCGGGGGCTGTGCCGTTCTTCTCGGAGGACACGGAACTTGCCCTCGGGCGCAAGGCCGACCAGCAGGTCATCCAGCAATACGGAATTTACCAGGACAAGGAGTTGCAGCTCTACGTAGACCGCGTCGGCCAGAAGCTGGTGGACCACCTCTCGGACAAGGTGTTCCGGCGCTTTTTCTTCAAGATCGTGGACAGTTCAGACATCAACGCCTTCGCCCTGCCGGGGGGCTATATTTATGTGACCCGGGGGCTGCTCGCCACCTTGAACAGCGAATCCGAACTCGCCAACGTGCTCGGCCACGAGATCGGACATGTGATATTTCATCATGGGGCCAAGAGCATCGTCCGCACCATCGGCGCGCAGATCCTGAGCATCGGCGCGGCCATCGCCAATCCGCAGAATGCCGGCCAGTGGCTTGTGGTCAGCTCGGCCATGTTTCAGCAGATCAACATGGGTTACGGCCGCGAGGCTGAACTCGAGTCCGACGCGCAGGGGATGTTGAACAGCATCATGAGCGGCTACGACCCCACCAGCATGGTCGATTTTCTCAGGAACCTGAGGCGCCAGGAGATCATGTCCGGCCAGGCCTACCACAGCTTTCAGGCCACCCACCCCGACACCAAGGAACGCATCATCAAGGGCGACCTGCTGTCCCATTCGTTCCTGAAAAAATATGAGATTGCCGAGGAGGATAGAAACCTGTATATATCCCGTCTGAAGGGTCTCACCTTCGGCGGCCGCCGCCATGCCGAGGACACGAAAATTTACGACCCGGAATACATCGACGTCTACGAGGTCCAGCCCGGCGACACGTTTCAAAGCATCGCCACGAAGGAGCT
>QJWD01000424.1 GCA_003235465.1 Nitrospirota bacterium
CTGGCCTTTCTGCTCTGTTTTTCCGCCACGGCGTCCGCCGAAGGCAAGGTGGAAAAGATCGAAGGATATGGGGGATACCGCTTCGGCATGGACTTGAAAGAGGCCGACGCCGTGGCCGAGGAAGACGTCGTCGGCCCCTGCCCCTACCCCGGGGTCTACCTGTGCCTGACCCACCCCCTCACCCTGTACGGGGAATCCGCGCGCTTGGTCGTGCAGATCGACGACGCCAGCCGCCGCGTGAAGCAGATCCTCGTCGAATTCGACCGCGTTCGCGACGAAAATACCATGGGCGAATGCGACCGCACCGCCAACAACGTGCTCGAGGAGCTTCTCAAGCAATACGATCACCCAGACACCGTCGACCAGCGCGAAGCCGTGTGGCAGGGCCGCCAGGGAGGCCTCCTCAGTTTCGTCAGCTTCTGCGTCAACCGCCATAAGGGCATGGTGAGCGTGACCTACAAGGAGAGCGACCGCCTCTGACCGGAGCCTGCACCGCCGCCAGGCCCTTCCTCCTGGAGATGGGCGGATTTCCCCCAAAGCCTCTTGACATGCTGGCCGGCCAAAGTAGAATGGTGCGCATGATTTTTCCACGCCGCTTCATTTTAGCCGGCCTGATTGTTCTCTTCGCTGCCCAGGCCCAGGCCACCGAACCGCCCGAGGGCATGGTGCGCGTTCCCGGCGGCTGCTTCATGATGGGCACCGACAAGGTGTTCTATTACGAGCACGACGAGAAGAACACCCGCGAACAGCCCGCGCACAAGGTGTGCGTCGATGATTTCTATATGGACGTCACCGAGGTGCCGCAAAAAAAGTGGGACCTCCTGATGAAGGTCAACAACTCGGGCATGCAGGGGCCCGACCTGCCGGTGACCCACATCCAGTGGCACGAGGCCCGCGCCTACTGCAAGCGCCGAGGCCACCGCCTGCCCAGCGAGGCGGAATGGGAATACGCCGCCCGCGCCGGCAGCAAGGCGGACAACCCCTGGGGCGACGGCATCGACCGCGACTACGTCTGGTACTCCGCCAACTCCGTGCGCCGCGTCCAGCCGGTTGGAAAAAAGAAACCCAATGCCTTCGGCCTGCACGACATGATGGGCAACGTCTGGGAATGGGTGGAGGACTGGTACTCCATCCATTACTACGAGAGCAGCCCGGTAAAAAATCCCAAGGGCCCCGAACGCGTCAGCTTTCGCGTCATCCGTGGGGCGTCCTGGCTGGACGGAGCGGAAAGCATCCGCGTCACCATCCGCTACCCCGGCGAGACAGACATGACCGAGGATTTCTGGGTGGGGGTCCGCTGCGCGGCGGATGCCAAAAACTGACCCCCTGGGCCGTGGACAAACGCGCCATCGACCGGCTGTACCGAAAACTCGCCGAAAACCTGCCCGAAGCGCGCTCCGAACTCGTCTTCCGCAACCATTTTGAACTGCTGATCTCGGTGATCCTGAGCGCCCAGGCCACCGACAAGTCGGTGAACGTCGTCACCGCCACCCTGTTCAGCAAGCACCCGACGCCAAAGGCCCTGCTCGCTATCGATGAGGCCGAGCTTGCGCAGCTTCTCCGCCCCATCGGCCTCGCCCCGACCAAAGCCAAAAACGTGCTAGCCACCTGCCGCCTGCTGATCGAAAGGCATGGCGGCAACGTGCCCGGCGAGCGCGCTCAACTGGAGGCCCTGCCGGGCGTCGGCCGCAAAACCGCCAACGTGGTGCTCAACGAAGGCTTCGGCCAGCCCACCATCGCCGTCGACACGCACGTGTTCCGCGTCGCCAACCGCACGGGGCTTGCGCCGGGGAAGACGCCCCTCGAAACCGAGACCCGGCTGCTCGAGGTGACGCCGGCGAAATGGCTGGGAAACGCCCACCACTACCTCATCCTGCATGGGCGCTACGTGTGCCGGGCGAAAAATTTCGATTGTTCGGCCTGCGCCATCCGCGCGGAATGCGGTTTCGAGGGCAAAACTGCATGAGCCCGGCCTACCGCGAGGTGCTGAAAAGGCTCGACCGGGCCCTCGGGGCGCCCGCCGCCACCGTCCTTGGCGAGGTGCGGCACGGGGGCACCAGCCACCCGCTCAGGAAAATCGTGCTGGGGCGGGGCGCGCCGAGGCGGGCGCTCATCTCCGCCGGCATCCACGGCGACGAGCCCGCGGGGGTGCTGGCGCTCACGGAATTCTTCGAGAGAGGCTGTCACGCGGAGTTTGCGAGCGACTGGGAACTCACCGTCATCCCCTGCATCAACCCGCATGGTTTCGAGGCCGCCACCCGCAATAACCCCGCCGGTCAGGACCTGAACCGCGAATTCAAGGCTAAAAGCCCGCCGCTCGAGGTCTCGCTCGTTCAGTCGGTTTTCTCGGGCAAGTTCGACCTGTCCCTCGAACTGCACGAGGATGTCGACAGCAGTGGCTATTACCTCTACCAGAAGACCCGTGCCGACACTGGCCGCTTTCCCGGCGACGGCATATTGAACGCCGTCTCCCGCGTGCTGCCCATCCACCCCGGGGAGGAGATCGACGGGATGCCCGCCGAGCACGGGATGATTCACCGCCTGTCGGGGCCGGATGAGATGGAATGGTGGCCGATGGCGCTCTATTCGCTGTGGAAGGGAACGGATATCTGCCTGACCCTGGAGACGCCAACGCGGTTTCCTGAGGCCCAAAGAACCGAGGCGCACATCACCGCGATAACCGCCGCGCTCACGGCCTGCCGATGAGGATCAGGTGTCGGTTTTGACGGGAACGATGATGGGAATCACGATGGACTCGCCAACCTTTAGGGTGTTGATGTCTTTATCGGGATTGTAGCTGCCGAGCAGCCAGAAGGGGATGTAATACATTTCGTTGCAGAGTTCCCAGATGGTTTCACCCTGGTCCAGCTCGCGCACCACCAGCTTGCTGACGCTGAAGTTGCTGAAGAAGTCTTCCTGAATGGCCTTGTGGAACTCCTGCCTCTTTTCCTCGAAGCTTTCCGGATCGGTGCGGGTGAAGGGAATTTTGATCTTGCGGTTGACGGGAATCGAAGCGCCGCGCCTCAGGTGGTTGATCTTGCGCATGCTGGAAAGGGAAACCCCGGCCCAGTCGGCATAGTGGCTCAGGGTCTCATCGAAGTCCACGGTGATCTCGCCGATTTTTGCCTCTTTCTGCTGCTCGTCCCTGAACGCCACCGGTAAAAACGCCGGCCTGTTGGTGTTCATTTTATAGGTGATGTCGAGGCTAGCGAGTTGAACCTTGACGGGAGCGGCCTTGGGAGCGTCAACGGCTTCCGTTTCGCCGCCGTCCTCGGCCGCTTCGGCCTCCACCACTTCGGGCAGGCTGGCGACCACCACCGGCTCGTCGTCCACCGCCACCCGTTCGGGCACCTTGAGCCGCTGGCCGAGGCTGAGCCTGTCGGGATGCCGCAGATTGTTGAGACGCACCAACTCGTCGGGCCGGGTGTGAAAGCGCCGCGCAATCGTGGTCAGGTTGTCGTTCCTGCGAACCTTGTAGGTTTTGCTGCCCACCGTTTTCCAGGCCTTGTCCGGCGCGTTCAGCTTCGCCACCTCCGTGGCCGGGGCTCGGCCCGCTCCCGGCAGGCGCAGCACGCGGCCGATGTAGATGCGGTTGTCGCGGCCGATGTTGTTGAGCTGCTTCAGGGTGGAAACGCGGGTGCGGAACCGTCTGGCCACGCCGGAAAGGGTGTCGCCCCGGCGAACGGTGTACCACTTGGACCGCACCTGGCTGTCATACCGTTCATCCTCTGAAATCTTGACGTAGTGCGCCTGCAGGTCGTCGAAGCGGTCGCCCGGGGCGTGGAACATGTATCCCTTGGGAATGCGCTTCTCGCCATTGAGCACCGGCGGCCTGAGCGACGGGTTCCACTCGGCGATCTCGTCCTTCGACAAATTGAAATGCTTCTCAACGGATTTAATGTGAACGTAATCCTCGAACTCAAGCGAGGCGCGCTTCAGCGGCTCGGCCCTCACCAGCCCGGGGAAATATTTTTCCTGGTTCCTGACCACGTGCAGGGCGGCGAGAAATTCGGCGTAGAAATTGCGCGAGGCGAAACCGAACGTGCGGCCCCGGTACTCCTTGATGATCTTGACGATATCGTCGCCATGGCGGATTTTCGCCCGGCGTATGCCCTGCAGGCCGTGATTGTAGGCGGTGATAGCGAGCGGCCAGCTGTTCAGGTCATCGTAATTCATCTTGAGCAGCTTGGCGGCGGCGTGGGTGGAGAAAAACGGGTCGCGCCGCTCGTCCACATCGTAGCCGACCTGCATGAACAGGCGGCCGGTGCCGCGCGTGAACTGCCAGATGCCGGCGGCGCCGGCGCTCGAGTACGCGCCCAGGTGGAACGACGATTCGACATGCGGCAGCGCCGCAAGCTCCTTCGGCAACCCGTGCTCGGCGAGGATCTCCTGAATCCGGTCGACATACATGCCGGAGCGGATGAGGCCCTGCTCGAACTGGTTCCTCTGCCCGATCTGCACGCGGATGTTGCCGGCGGCCTGGCGGAAATCACCACCGACGAGTTCGTAGACGCGGCGCTCCTCGCCTTTCAGCCTGGCCGGGTCCTTGATTTTGGCGAGAGCCCGCAGAATCTTGCGGTATTTAGATTTGATTTTTTCCAGCTTGCGGTCACGCGAACGGCGCGACATCGGTTTTTCGCCGAGGTAAACCACCTCGTAGACGATTTCGACGTTGCCGGCGTCGTGGATGATGGCGTGCCGGGTGGTGTATTCGGAGTAGACTTTCGTCCAGAACTCGACTTTGGATTCAAGGCCGGGGGGTACGGGAAAGGGGTCCCCGGCTTCGGCCCGAACGGGCAGCAGGAACAGGATACAGATAGAGAAGGCGGCCGCTCTAAACAGTCGGGTCAAGTCTTCACCTCGCCAGGATCGATTTCAAGGAAATAGAATTCCAGAAACTGAAAATCCAGTCGTGAAAGGCAAAGACAACTCTCCCTAAAGCCCCGCCTCCCCCTCTACAACAGGCCACATGCCGCTTGTGGTATGTTATATT
>QJWD01000310.1 GCA_003235465.1 Nitrospirota bacterium
CGCGCAAGCCAAATCAAAAATCGATGGCGTAGGATTTTTCCAGCACCAAGCTCTTTTCTTTCGACCAGGCGGGCTTGTACTCCAGCAGCACAATAAGCTGCTTGGCTCCGGGGTCCAGGGGATAGCGAAACCTGGCCGCCTTTTTGTAGGCGAGCGCCGTTTCCTGCTGCGGGGCCAGGATCTCGCGCACCCTGTCGAGCTGTTCGCCCGCCGCGTCGAACTGGGACACCGTGAGGTACAGGCGCGGGTCGCCGTTGTCCGCCGTCGGCACGAGGTGGGGCACCGTTTCGTTCTTGAGCGTCACCTGCACCCGGCCCCGGGACAGGCCGACATTAAGCGCGATCTCTTTCGGCCCGATTTTGCCGTGCGGAAAGCTGTGGTCCGCCACCTCTTTCGGCGCGTGAAGAAACTTGAGAAACCGGTTTTGCACCAGCCTGCCCCTGGCGCGGGCCATATGGCAGGACTGGCAGGTTTCGCTCGCGCCCGCCGCCTGCCATTCCTTGTAGGTCTTTTCGTGGCACGAGCCGCAGAACACCGCTTTCCTGTAATCGTCGTTCCTCTCTGTCGGGTGCGGCGGCGAGAACAAGGCGTAGGGCCCGTTCATCTTGCCGCCGGCCACATGGCAGGGCACGCAGTAGATGCCATCATCGCGCACACTCAGGCGGGGTTCGGGTTTGTTGCCCGCCTTCACCACGCGCGGGATGTGGCAGGGCAGGCATTTTTCCTTGCTGCGGTTTTCCGAATCCTTGATGTAGGTTTCGCTTGTCCAGGCCTTCGAGTGCCGGCTTTTTTGCCACGCTTCATAAATCGCCTGGTGGCATTCGCCACAGCGCTTCGCTTCGGGGTTTTCAAGCAGATCCGCCTTCCGCGCCAGCCTGGCCAGGCTTTCCGGTATCAGCTCGTGCTTTTCATTGATCAGGATGTACAAGAGGGCGAAGCCGGTAAGCAGGGCCAGCGCGCCGGCGAGTGCGATTCGAACGAGGAAGGGCTTCATTCTCCCGGTTTGCCCTCGGGGAATTAGAACTGGCTGAGGAAACGGAGGTCGTTCTCGAAGAACAGGCGGATGTCGTTGATGCCGTATTTGAGCATGGCGATGCGCTCGATGCCCATGCCAAAGGCGAACCCGGTCCATTTCTCCGGGTCGTAGCCGACGGCCTCGAACACCGCCGGGTCCACCATGCCCGCGCCGAGGATTTCCAGCCACCCCGTTTGCGAGCACACGCGGCAGCCCTTGCCGGTGCACATGACGCATTCGATGTCCACCTCCGCGCTCGGGCAGGTGAACGGGAAAAAGCTGGGGCGAAAGCGGACGCGCGTCTTCTCGCCGAACACCTGGTGCACGAAAATGTTCATCACGCTCTTCAAGTGGCCGAACGACACCCGCCCGTCCACCATCAGGCCTTCGATCTGGTGAAACATCGGCGTGTGCGAAACATCGGAATCGCAGCGGTAAACGCGCCCCGGCGCGATGATGCGAAGCGGCGGCTCCTCGCGCTCCATGACATGAATCTGCACCGGCGAGGTGTGCGTGCGCAGAACCGTGTCGCCCTCGATATAAAAGGTGTCCTGCATGTCGCGGGCGGGGTGGTCCTTGGGAATGTTGAGGGCCTCGAAATTGTAGTAGTCGCTTTCGATTTCCGGCCCCTCCTCGACGCGAAACCCGAGACCGTGAAAAATGGTGACGATCTCGTCCAGGGTCTGGGTGATGGGGTGCAGGGAACCCGGCGTCTCGCGCCGCCCGGGAAGCGAGGTGTCGAAACTGTCCCCCACCGGGCCCGCGGCCTTGCCGAAGCTTTCCGCCTTCTCGCCGAGCAGCCGCTCGACGTGTTGCTTGAATTCGTTGATGTGCTTACCCGCCGCCGGCTTGTCCGCCGGGGGGATGGCGCGAAGCGCCTGCATGGCGAGGGCGAGGTGGCCCTTCTTGCCGAGGAATTCGATACGCAGCCGGTTCACCGCCTCGGCATCGCCCGCCTGGGCGATGCGGGCGTCGAACTCCTGCCGCTGCTTATCGATTTGGTCGATCATGGGGAGGGGGGCCGCGCTCGGCCCAGATGAAGCAGGCCGCCCGTTAATTCAGTTGCGCCCGGGCGGTTTCGGTCAGCGCTTTGAACGACTCCGGGTTGTGGATCGCCATATCGGAGAGAACCTTGCGGTCGAGCTCGATGTTGGCGAGCTTCAGCCCGTGCATGAATTTGCTGTAGGTCAGGCCCTCGGCCCGGGTGGCCGCGTTGATGCGGGCGATCCAGAGGCGCCTGAAATCGCGCTTCTTCACCTTGCGGTCGCGGTAGGCGTAAGACAGGCCTTTCTCCACCGCCTCGCGCGCTTTCCTGTAGGCGCGGCTCCTTAAACTGCGGTAACCCTTTGCCATGCGAAGGATCTTCTTCCTTCTGTTTCTCGCTACGGTACCATTGACTGCTCGGGGCATGAACGTCTCCTATTCTTATTCTAACGCCTGGCTAGGGTAAAAGCGCCAGCATGCGCTTCTCGTCGCCCTTGGCCAGCGTGGCGGATTTTCTCAGGTTGCGTTTTCTTTTGGTCGTCTTGCTGGTCAGGATGTGGCTCGTGTAAGCATGGTTGCTCTTCAGCTTCCCTTTGGCCGTTTTCCTGAAGCGCTTGGCGGCGCTCTTGTTGGTTTTCATTTTCGGCATAACGTGTTCTCTTTCCAGTTACTTTGTTTATGACCGGCAAGCCCGTCAGCTTCCCTTCTTTTTGCCTTTGGGCACAAGGATCATGACCAGCATCCTGCCTTCCTGCTTGGGTAACGATTCGACTGCGGCAATCTCCTCGGTGGCTTCGATCACCCGCTTGAGGACCCTTTCGCCGCCTTCGCGGTGGACGATCTCGCGGCCCTTGAAAAATATCACCACCTTCACCTTATCGCCCGCTTCGATGAAGCGCACGACATGCTTCAGCTTGAAGTTGAAGTCGTGCTGGTCGGTATTGGGCCGGAACTTGACTTCCTTCAGGTGGACGACCTTCTGGTTTTTCTTGGCCTCGTGGGCGCGCTTGCTCTGCTTGTACTTGAACTTGCCATAGTCCATGATCCGGCAGACAGGCGGCACCGCTGTCGGAGCCACTTCCACCAGATCCAAGTTTCGCCCCTCGGCGATGGCCAGCGCTTCCTCGGTGGGGAGAATGCCCAACTGTTCGCCATCGTCCCCAATCAGGCTAACCTCCTTCACCCGAATCATCTTGTTGATGCGTTGCTTCTTGCTGTTAATTAACAAATGCTCCTCAAAATAGGATTTTAATCGAGATCCAGTGTTTTATCGCGAATGTCCCGCAGAAGCTCCGCCAGGAATGCCTCAAGATCCAGCGTGCGGGATTCCTTGCTGCGGCGCTTTCTAACGGCAAGCGACCGGCTTTCCACTTCCTTGTCCCCAAGGACGACCATGTAGGGGATTTTCATGAGCTGGGCTTCCCTAATCTTGAACCCAATCTTCTCATTTCGCAAGTCTTTTTCCACCCTGATGCCCGCCGCCATCAGGCTCTCTGCCACCTCCTGCACGTAAGCGTGCTGGCTGTCGGTGATGGGCAGGAGGATGACCTGGGTGGGAGCGAGCCAAAGCGGAAACGCGCCCCCGTAATGCTCGATCAGGCACCCGAAAAACCGCTCCAGGGAGCCCATCAGGGCACGGTGGATCATGATCGGCTGGTGCCGCTGGCCGTCCTCCTCAATATAGCTGATGTCGAACCGCTGGGGAAGGTTAAAATCAACCTGAACGGTGGAAACCTGCCAGTAACGGTTCAGGCTGTCCTTGATCTTGATGTCGATCTTGGGGCCGTAGAACACCCCCTCTCCCGGGTCCACCTCGTATTCGAGGCCGGTTTTTTCAAGCGCGTGCTTGAGGGCGCCGGTGGCGGTCTCCCAGTCGCTGTCGGAGCCGACGGACTTGTCCGGCCGGGTGCTCAGGTAAACCTTGTACTCGTTGAACCCGAACGCCCTCAGAATGAACAGGATGAGGTCCAGGACCTTGGCGATCTCATCCTGGATCTGGCTTGGGCGGCAGAACAGGTGGGCGTCGTCCTGGGTAAAACCGCGCACCCGAAGCAGGCCGTGCAAAACCCCGGAACGCTCGTAACGGTAGACGGTGCCGAACTCGCCGAACCGGATCGGCAGATCGCGGTAGCTCCTCAGGTGGCTTTGGAAAATCTGGATGTGAAACGGGCAGTTCATCGGCTTCATGACATACTCCTTGCCCTCGATATCCATGGGCGAGAAGATATTGTCCTTGTAGAAATCCATGTGCCCGCTGGTTTTCCACAAATCCACCTTGGCGGCGTGCGGCGAGTACACCATCTCGTAGCCGTGCTTGTAATGCTCCTGTTTCCAGAAGTCCTCTATCAGGCTCCTTATCCTCGCGCCCTTGGGGTGCCAGAGGATGAGGCCGGGGCCAACCTCGTCGGTGACGGAAAACAGGTCGAGCTCCTTGCCGAGCCTTCGGTGGTCTCGCTTCTTGGCTTCCTCCAGCCGGTGAAGGTAGGCCCGAAGCTCCTTGTCGTTGTGCCAGGCGGTGCCGTAGATCCTCTGCAAAATCGGGTTGCGTTCGTCCCCGCGCCAGTAGGCGGCGGAGGTGTGGAGCAGCTTGAACGACTTGATCGCCCCGGTGGAGCCGACGTGCGGCCCGCGGCAAAGGTCGGTGAACTCGCCCTGGGTGTAGGTGGAAATGGGATCGCTGGATTCGATGCCTTCGATGATCTCGGTCTTGAAATTTTCGCCCATGCCCTTGAACATGGCGATGGCCTCGTCGCGCGGCAATTCATTTCTGACGATGGCGAGGTCCTTTGCGGCGATCTCGCGCATGCGCTCCTCGATCTTCTCGAGATCCTCGGGAACGAAGGGCTTGTCCCGCTCGAAATCGTAATAGAACCCGTCCTCGATCACCGGGCCGATGGTGACCCGCGTCTCGGGAAACAGCTGCTTCACCGCCTGCGCCATCAGGTGCGCGGCGCTGTGCCGGATCGTATCGAGATCGTATTGTTCTTTCTT
>QJWD01000192.1 GCA_003235465.1 Nitrospirota bacterium
GCAGGGGATGGAGAGCGCCGGGATGCCGGCGAGGTTGGCCGACAGGGTGTAAATGTCCGCCAGGTACATTTGCAGGGGGTCGCCGGTTTTTTCGCCCGCCTTGAACGCCGGGGCGGGCGTGGTGGGGGCGACGATGACATCGCAGGCCTTGTAGGCGTTTTCAAAATCGTTCTTGATGAGGGTGCGCACCTTCTGCCCCTTCAGGTAATAGGCGTCGTAATAGCCGGAGCTTAAGACGAAGGTGCCGAGGATGATGCGGCGCTTGACCTCCTCGCCGAAGCCCTCCTCGCGGCTGTTCTCGTACATTTCCAGCAGGTCGCCGGAATGGGGCGAGCGGTAGCCGTACTTGACGCCGTCGTAGCGGGACAGGTTGGTGCTGGCCTCGGCGCAGGCGAGGATGTAGTATGCCGCCACGGCGTAATCGAGGTGCGGCAGGGACACCTCGACCGCTTCCATGCCGAGCGCCTTGAGCTGTGTGATGGCTTGCTCGACGCGCCCGGCCACCTCCGGCGAGAGCCCGGAGGTGAAATACTCCTTCGGCACGCCCAGCTTGAGGCCGGCCACCGGCCGCTTGAGCGCCTGGGTGAAATCCGGCACCGGCACATCGGCGGAGGTGGAATCCAGCGGGTCGTGGCCGCCAATCACGTTCATGATGAGGGCGGCGTCGGACACCGTCCGCGTCATCGGGCCGATCTGGTCGAACGAAGAGGCGAACGCCACCAGGCCGAAGCGCGAGACCCGCCCGTAGGTGGGCTTGAGGCCGGTGATGCCGCAGAACGCCGCCGGCTGGCGGATGGAGCCGCCGGTATCGCTGCCGAGCGAGGCCAGGCACAGGCCGGCGGCCACCGCCGCCGCCGAGCCGCCGCTCGAACCGCCGGGGACCCGCTCGAGGTCCCAGGGGTTCCGGGTTTTTTTGAGGCGCGAGTTTTCCGTCGACGAGCCCATGGCGAACTCGTCCATGTTGGTCTTGCCGGTGAACACCGCCCCCGCGGCGCGCAGGCGCTTGATCACCGTGGCGTCGTAGGGCGGGACGAAGCCCTCCAAAAAGCGCGAGGCGCAGGTGGTCGGCTGGTCTTCGGTGCAGATCAGGTCCTTGATGGCGATGGGCACCCCGGCGAGCGGCTCGTTATCGGCCTCGCCGCGGGCGAGGCGCTCATCGGCGTTTTTCGCCTGCAGCAGGGCGCTCTCCCGCGCCAGGTGTACGTAGGCGCCGACCTTGTCTTCCACCCGGTCGATCTGGCGAAACACCGCCTCGGTGAGCGAGACGGCGCTGAGACGCCCGTCCTTCAGGCCCTGTCTCGCCTCGGCGACGCTTTTTCGATGCATGGTTCAGATGATTTTCGGGACTTCGTAGTGCCCCTTGTCGCGGGCGGGGGCGAGGGAAAGGAAATCCTTCTTCGGCAGGGGCCAGGTTTCCTCGTCCTCGCGGAACACGTTCTCGATGGCGAGAACGTGCGACGTGGGTTCCACCCCGCTCGTGTCGAGGGTGTTCAGGTGGTCGATGTACTGGATGATGGTTTCGAGGTGGTTGCCCAGCCGCTCCTTCTCGGAATCCGTAAGGCGGATGCGGGCCAGCCTGGATATGCTGTCGATATCGAACTTACCGGAGGTGGGCATGGGGCGCTCGGGAGATCAACCCTCCGCCTTCTGGGATTTTTTCGGTTTCTTTCTGGCCTCGGCCATCTTGGCGACGTAAGCCATCTTGCCGGCTTTTCGGGTCAGGCGGCGGAATTTCTTCTTTTCCTTGCGAAGCTCCGGATCGGTCGCCTGTCCGGCGGCTTTTTTAGCGGCTTCGGTCACCTTCGTTTTCGATTTCGTGATGTGTTCCTGCAATTTATCCAGTGTCACCATGTTGGCAGTTCCCCACGGGGTTTGAGAGGGTAAAAAAGGTACGATCAGCGTTTATATCAAATTTTACCCGGGCCGACAACAGGAAAACGCCCGCCGTTCATGGCTGAACGGTGCCGCGAATCTCCATCCGGCTGCCGTCGGTCTCGATCTGGACGGCGCCGCTTTCGTCGGTCCGCCAGATGGCGCTGCCGGCCTTTTCGTAGCGCGCAAGCACTTCGGGGTGCGGGTGCCGCCACGGGATCTTGTCGCGGCTCGAGAAAATCACCGCTTTCGGCGCCACCGCCTCGATGAAGGCGGGGTGGCTGGAGTGGCGGCTGCCGTGGTGCGGCCCCTTCAGCACATCGGCCTTGAGGGGCGCGCCCTGGCCGAGCAGGTATTGCTCGGCCTCCTCGCCGATGTCGCCGGTGAGCAGCATGCTGAAATCCCGGTAGTCGATGCGCATCACCAGGGGCAGGTTGTTGTCGATGCGGCCGCCTGCCGCGCCCGCCGCGTTCGGCCTAAACGCCGGGGGGGGGTGCAGGAGGGTCAGGCTGACGCCGCCGATGGTGAGCGCCGCGTAATAGAGGACGATCCAGAGTTCGGAAGGCGTGGGCACCGAAAGCGCGGCGAAGGGCGCCTCGGCGGCCCACAGGGGGACGGCGTGAAAGACCGTGAGCGGCAGCGCGAGAAGCGGCTTGACGAGCGCGATGAGCGAGGGCAGGACGAGGGTGGCGCTCAGGCTGAAGAGGGCGAGGGGAATCAGGAGCGAGGCGACGGGAACCAGGAGCGGGTTCAACACCAGCCCGGCGAGGCTCAGCCGGTTGAAGTGAAAGACGACCACAGGCAGCGTGCCGATGAAGACGACGAGCGAGACGAACGCCGCGACGAGAAAAAGGCGCGAGGCCTTTTGCATCATGGCGCGTGCGAGGCTTGGCGGCGGCGGGGCATGGGGATCGCCGGTGATGGTGTAAAGCAGCCTGAGCCTGAGGCCGGGTTCACCCAGGCGCTCGAGCGGGTCCCTGTCTGCTCTTTTAAGCACATGGAAGGCGGTGAGGATGGTCGCCACGGCGGCGAACGAGAGCTGGAAGCTCACGTCCTGCAAGGCGCCGGGCCGAAAAAGGAGAATCAGCAGCGCCGCCCACAAGAGGGCGCTCGCCAGGTGGCCCTCGCGGTGCGTGACCATCGCGAGTAGAACGGCAGCCACCATGATGCCGGCGCGCACGGCGGACACCTGCCCCGAAGCGAGAAGAAGGTAAAACAGCACCGGAACGAAACTGAACAGCGCCGCCAGGGTGCGCGCCGCGCCGGCCCGCGCGCGGTCCGGCGAGAAGCGGGAGAGCAGGAAAAACAGGAGCGGCTCGAGCAGGAAAAAGGCGGCCCCGGCGACGAAGCCGATATGAAGCCCCGAAACCGCCATCAGGTGGGCGAGGCCGGTTACCGCGTAGGCTTCGCGGCTCTCTGTTGCAAGCCCCTCCTTGGCCCCTGTCAGCATGGCCGAGAGCAGAGCGCCCCGCTCGCCGGGAAACAGGCGGTGGATGGTGGCGTCCATATTCTCCTTCAGGCGGGCCTCGGCGCGCGCGATGGGCGGAAGCGGGAACGCGCCCAGCGAGGTCACGCCTTCGACGCGGGACAGGCTGCCGGTCACAGCGGTTTCCCCCTCGCCGTAGTCGAGCTGGTCGAGTTCGACGGTGAAGCGGACGCGGTCGGGAAACACGCGCGGCGTCTCCATGAGACGGCCCCGAATGGTGGCGCGGTCGCCGTCTTTCAGGTGATGGAGCACGTGGCCGGGGGGCAGGCGGCCGCCGTTATCCGCCCCGGCGAGGTAGACGCCGAGCGGCAGGGCGAGAAATACCAGGCTCAGCGAAACGCGCCCGGCCGCCCGCGCCATCCACACGGCGAGCAGGAAAAAAAACGCCGGCAGCGCCCAGGGGAACAGGAAATCGCGCCCGCCGGGCAGCCCGGAAAGCACCCCGGCCACGTAAGCCACGAAAATGGGGGCGATGGGCGGCACGGCTACAAGGTCTTCTGCCAGGTGAGGGCGATCCGCCTCTGGCCGATGTCCACCTCGGCGATTTTCACTTCAACCCGGTCGCCGATTTTGAAGATGCGGTGGCGGCGCTGGCCGACGAGCTTGTGATCGGCCTCGAGGTAGAGGTAATAGTCGTCGGTGAGGCTCGAGATGCGCACCAGGCCTTCGACGAAGGTTTCGGCAAGCTCGACGAAGAAGCCGAACGCCGTCACGCCCACAATGATCCCGGTAAAGGTTTGCCCCACCTTGTCGGCCATGAACTGGGCGGCGCGCAGGTCGCTGATCTCGCGTTCGATCTCCTGCGCCCTCACTTCCATCTGCGAGGACTGCTCGGCGCTTTTCTCGTTCGCGGGCAGGAGGCTCTTTCGCACCCGGTCCGAACACTTGCGCTTCTTGATGAAGGCTTTTAGCAGCCGGTGGATCACCAGGTCCGGGTAGCGGCGGATGGGCGAGGTGAAATGGGTGTAATGCTTGAAGCCGAGGGCGAAGTGGCCGGGGTCCTTCACCGAATAGCGCGCCTTCTTCATGGCCCTTAGCAGCAGGGAGTTGATGGTGCGCTCCTCGGGGCGGCCCGCTACGCGGGTGAGCAGGGCCTGCAGGTCGTTCGGCGTCGCGTGCGAGGTGGAGGGCAGGCGGAGGCCGAAGGACAGGATGAAGTTGTTGAAGTGCTCGAGCTTGTCCTCGTCGGGTTTTTCGTGAATGCGGTGGATGAGGGGTACGTTCTTGCCGCCGAGGTACTCGGCCGCCGCCCGGTTGGCGGCGAGCATGAATTCCTCGATGAGCTCGTGCGCCTCGTTGTGCTCGGCGACGGTGATCTTCACCACCCGGCCTGCTTTGTCGAGAACGATCTGCCGCTCGGGCAGGTTGAAGTTCACGCTTAGCGACTGCATGCGCCGCTTCCTCAATATGCGGCTCAGCCGGTACATGGTTTTAAGCGCCGTGTAGATTTCGCCGTAGCGGTTTTCCTTGTCGCCTTCCTCGATAAGCGCCCACGCCTCGTTGTAGGTGAACCGGTGCTTGCTCTCGATGAGGGACGGGAAGAAGCGCCAGTTAAGCGCCTTGCCCTCGCCGTCGAACTCGATGCGGACACTCATCGCCAGGCGCTTGACGCCGGGCTTCAGGCTGCACGCC
>QJWD01000254.1 GCA_003235465.1 Nitrospirota bacterium
GCGTGGCGGGCCCGCCGGACGCCCCTGGAGGCCCCGCATGCCACAAATCGAACTGGACCACGGTTTGATCCTCCCGCATCTGGACGAGGGGGAGATTTGCGCCCTCGAGCCCGAGGTCAGGCGCTGCCACAAGGCGCTTCTTGCGAAAAGCGGCGCCGGCGCCGAATTCCTGGGCTGGCTCAACCTGCCTTCCGCCACGTCAGACGAGGCGCTACAGGATATCGAAGAGACGGCGCGCGGCCTCGCCGGGAAGAGCGATGCGTTCATTTCCATCGGCATCGGCGGCTCCTACCTTGGCGCGCGCGCGGGGCTGTCGTTTCTCGAAGGGGCCCAGGCGGGCTCGCGCGGCATGGAAATCCATTTCGCCGGGCACAACCTGTCCTCGGACGAGCTGGCGCGGCTGTTCGAGACCATCGACGGCCACGACGTGTGCCTGAACGTGATCTCGAAATCTGGCACCACCACCGAACCGGCGCTGGCGTTCCGCCTGCTTAGGCAGTGGCTGGTGGCCAAATACGGCAGCCGCGAGGCGGCGGGGCGCATCGTCGTCACCACCGATGCGAGCAAGGGCGCGCTCAAGAAATGGGCCGACGAGGAGGGCTGGCGCACCTTCGTCATCCCCGGCGACGTAGGCGGCCGCTTCTCGGTGCTCTCGCCAGTGGGCCTCTTGCCGCTCGCCGCCGGCGGGGTGAACGTGCGCGAGGTTATCGAAGGCGCGCGCGAGGAGGAAGCGCGGCTTCTCGCCACGCCGGAGTTCGACAAGAACCCGGCCGCCCTCTACGCCGCCCTGCGACACGGGCTTTACCATAAAGGCCGCGCAATCGAAATCCTCGCCGCCTTCAACCCGGCCTTTCATTATATTCAGGAATGGTGGAAGCAGCTGGCGGGGGAGAGCGAGGGCAAAAGCGGGCGTGGGCTGTTTCCCGCCTCGGTGCAATACACCACCGACCTGCACTCCCTCGGCCAGTGGGTGCAGGAGGGGCCGCGCAACCTGTTCGAGACGTTTTTGAGGCTCAAATCCCCCGGCCGGCGGATCGAAATCCCCACTTTGCAAAACGACCCCGACGGTTTAAACTACCTTGCCGGCCGGACGATGGACCTCGTCAACGACAAGGCCTTTCAAGGCACGCGCCAGGCCCACCAGGAGGGGGGAGTTCCCAATATGACGATCGGCGTTTCCCACCGCTCGCCGCAGGCCCTGGGCGCGCTGTTTTATTTTTTTGAATACGCCGTGGCGCTCACGGGTTACCTTTTGGAGGTGAACCCGTTCGATCAGCCCGGCGTCGAACTCTACAAGAAAAACATGTTCCGCCTTCTCGGCAAACCCGGACAGGGGAAAGGATAACGGCATGCCACTCGCCAGCCAGAAAGTCGACGACATGATCCACGGCCTCGCCGTCGAAACCGTGGACGACGGGCCTCCGCCTGTGAGCGCGAGCTGCCCCGCCCTGGCGGCTCTCAAGCAGGCGGGCACCGAGCCGTGGGTCGACACGGGAGATTTGCAAAAGGCGGAGGCGGTGTGGCGGCGGGAGCTCGGCGCGCTGACCACCAACAACACCCTCGCCAACCAGGTGGTGCAAAGCGGCGTCATGGACGGGGTGATCAAGGAAACGGTGGGCCGCCTGGCGGAGCTGGGCGCGGGCCTGAGCGAAGCCGAGAAAATCACCGAGGTCGGCTTCGTCATCAACTGCAAGATCGCGCTCAGGCTGGTGCGGGCGTTCAAGGTCAAGGTCAGCGTCGAGCTGCATCCGTCGATGGCGCGGGACATCGGCCGCACGCTGCACTTCGCCAGGCGCTATTTCAAGGTCTCGCCCGAGTATTTCACCATCAAGATTCCGCTGACGCCGGAGGGGTATCTCGCCGTTCGCACGCTGAGCGCCGAGGGCATGCCGATCAACTTCACCCTGGGTTTTTCCGCCCGGCAGAATTACCTCGCCGCGCGGCTGGCCAACCCGACCTACGTGAATGTTTTTCTCGGCCGCCTCAACCAGGTGGTGGCGGAAAACGGCCTGGGCAGCGGCGAGGGCGTGGGCGAAAAGGTGACCCTGGCCACCCAGGCGGCGATAGCGGAACTCAGGCGCGAGGCGGGCGATGTCGGCACCCGGCTCATCGGCGCGAGCATTCGCGGCGGGGCGCAGGTTCGCAACCTGGCCGGGGTGGATGTGCTCACCATCCCGCCCGCCGCCATCGAGGAATTTTACCAGAGCGGGCCCGCCGGCGTGACGAGCCGCCTCGGACAGGAGGTTCAGCCGGGCATCGACGCGGGCGCGAGGAGCGCGGCCTTCGGCAAATTGTGGGACATGCCGGAGGCGTTCAAGAGATTCTGCGAAGAGCTAAGCGGGAATCCCGCCGTGACCACCGGAGACGAGCTAAGGCGCGTGAGCCGCGACGCGGGCTTCGACCTCTTTCACGATTTCTCCGAATCGGATTACCAGAAGATCACCGCCAAGGGCAAGATCCCGCGGCTCGACGATTGGCCGGACAGCGTCGCCATCGACGATTTGATGACGCAATCGGCGCTGATGTCGTTCGCGAAAGACCAGGCCGACCTCGATGACCGCATCCGCTCGTTCCTTGATTGAAGCGGCCCCGGGGCGAGGGTGGCGATGATTCTCGCGCTCGACATCGGCGGCACCAAGGTCAACCTCGCGCTGTTCGACCGGCAGGGTGAAAAGCTGGTGGCGGTCAGGGAAGCGCGTTACGAAAGCCGCCGGGCCACGGGGCCTGGGGAGATCATCGACGATTTTTTTCCAGACGGCGTGCCCCGGCTGCAAGCCGCGGGCATCGGCGTTGCCGGCCCGGTTAAGGATCAACGCGCGGCGCTCACCAACCTGCCATGGACGGTGACGACGGAGGAGATCAGCCACCACCTGGGCGGCCAGCCGGTCGTCCTGATGAACGACCTGGCGGCGACGGCGGCGGCCTTGCCCCACCTCACGGCGGAGGATGTGGCCCCGGTGCAGGCGGGCGAGCCCGAAGCGGGCGGCAGGCGGGCGGTGCTGTCGGCGGGCACGGGCCTGGGCGGGGCGTTTCTGATTCCCGCGCTCGGGCGCTACCAGGTGCTCGACGGAGAACCCGGGCAAGCCGATTTCGCGCCGCGAAATGAACGCGAGCGGGCGCTCGCCATGAGCCTGGGCGAGGCGCTTGGCCGGGTGAGCGTGGAGGCGATTGTCTCCGGCGCCGGACTGTACCGGATTTACCACCACCTCGCGCCCGGCGCGGCCGAGGTGCCGGAGATGGACGCGGGCGAGGGGGGCAGGGTGGTCAGTGAGCTTGGGCTCGCGGGCCGTTCGGCGGCGTGCCGTCAGGCGCTGTTGATGTTCGTGTCGATCTTCGGTGCGGTGGCGGGCAACCTGGCGCTCACGATGCTGCCCCGAGGAGGACTGTACCTGGGCGGCGGCATGGCGCCCAGGCTCTTGCCGCTGTTCGAGGAAGGCGGGTTCATCGACGCGTTTCAAGCCAAGGGGGACTTCGCCTCGCTCCTGGCCGGGATTCCCGTTAGCGTGATCCTCAACGAAAAAGCGCCGCTTCTCGGCGCGGCGCATTATGCCCTGGGCGAAGCGTTCCTGCGCTGAAATTTTTGCTTAAAGATTTCGTTAAATATATATAGTGAGTCCAAATCTGGGGCGCGGCGTTTCGCCTGCGTTCTGACCGCAACCTTTTAATCGATGCACAGCATGGATAAGAAAATTAAAAAAATCGTTTTAGCATACTCCGGCGGGCTCGACACGTCGGTGATCATCAAATGGCTGAAAGAGCAGTACGACTGCGAGATCATCGCCTTCGCCGCCGACATCGGCCAGGGCGCGGAACTCGAGCCGGTGCGCGAAAAGGCGCTTAAGACAGGCGCGGAGCGCGTTTACATCGAGGATCTCAAGGAAGAGTTCGTGCGCGACTTCGTGTTCCCCATGCTGCGCGCCAACGCCTACTACGAAAACAACTACCTCATGGGCACCGCCATTGCCAGGCCGCTGATCGCCAAGGAGCAGATCCGCATCGCGGCGCTGGAAAACGCCGACGGCGTGTCGCACGGGGCGACGGGCAAGGGCAACGACCAGGTGCGCTTCGAACTCGCCTACCAGACGCTGAACCCGAACATCAAGGTGATCGCCCCATGGCGGCACTGGGACCTGCTGTCCCGGAGCGCGCTGTTCGATTACGCGACGACCCACGGCATCCCCGTTCCCGTGAGCAAGGACAAGCCCTACAGCATGGACCGCAACTTGTTTCACATCAGCTACGAGGGGGGCGTGCTGGAGGACCCCTGGTACGCGCCCGACGAGGAGATGTTCCTCCTGACCGTAGCGCCGGAAAAAGCGCCGGACAAGCCGACAAGCATCGAAATCGAATACGAGAACGGCGACCCGGTGGCGGTGAACGGCGAGCGCATGAGCCCGGCGCAACTGCTTGCGTGCCTGAACCAGGTGGCAGGCGAGAACGGCATCGGCCGCATCGACATCGTCGAAAACCGCTTCGTCGGCATGAAATCCCGCGGCGTCTACGAAACGCCGGGAGGCACCCTGCTGCAGGCGGCGCATCGCGGCATCGAATCCATCACCATGGACCGCGAGATCCTGTTCCTGCGCGATTCGCTGATCCCGACGTACGCGAAAATGGTCTACAACGGTTTCTGGTTCTCGCCGGAGCGGCGCTGGCTGCAGAAGGCTATCGACGACGCGCAGAGGAACGTCTGGGGCACGGTGCGGCTCAAGCTCTACAAGGGCCACTGCACGGTGACCGGCCGCAAGGCGAAAAAATCCCTGTACGATCAGAACCTGGCGACGTTCGAGGAGGGCGACGGCTACCGGCAGGATGACGCCGAGGGCTTCATTCGCCTGAACGCGCTTCGCCTGAGGATGTATTCGCAGACCTTCGGCGAGTGACATTTGTATTCGTCCGGGCCAGGGCCGGTCTGGCCCGCTTCGGCGTTGTTTTACCGGACCCTTCGCTTCAGAGGCGTTCAGAGATGCCCCGGGCGGCAGGGTCGGA
>QJWD01000422.1 GCA_003235465.1 Nitrospirota bacterium
GCCCGCCACCCACACCGGCACGCCGGGGCGGATTCTCAGTTCTTGCCTGAGGCTCGCCCGCTCGTCGTCGGTCACAACGGCGAGGGCGTCGTATTTCGGGTCGCCCAGCACCTCCACCCGCGCGGCCTCGGCCCCGAGAGCGAGGGCCGTGTCCCGGCCTTCGTCGTCCTGCATGCACATGCGGTCGAAGAGACCGAGGAGCAGCCGCCAGAAGCCGCCGAACATCTTGTACCGCCTGAGCGACCGGCGCGAGATCCTGCCGTTGATCAGCATTACCGCGACTCCGCGCGAATGGAGCTGCGATAACAGCCCGGGCCAGAAGCCGGTGTCGGTGAGCACGAAAACATCCGGCCGGATGCTGTCGAGCGTGCGCTTCGTGAAGGGCCAGCAGTCGAGCGGGTGGAAGATCACCCGGTCGGCCATGTCGAGGTGTTTTGCCGCCGCCTCGTAGCCGGAATCCGTGGTCACCGAAACCACGATGCGGGTCTCCGGACTCAAGGCGCGGAATTCTATCAGCACGGGTCCCGCCGCCACCACCTCGCCGAGCGAGAGCGCGTGCAGCCACAGCGTCTGCTTGCCCGGCGCAAGCGGGGAAAGCACGCCGAAATGCTCGCCGAGATGCTGCCGCTTGTGCCGGGAAAACCGGGAATGGATAAAAAACCCGAGCGCCACCACCGGGCTTAGGAGGGTGGACAGGAGATGATAGAAAAGAAGCGTCATGGCGTCGTTTGAACCCCGGGCCGGGCAGGGCCTGCCTGGCGCAATCCCATAATGAGTTCGATATTTCGATCCACCGCGCCCTTGTGGGCGAGCACCGTCTCTCCCGCCGCCCGCCCGCGCTTCGTTCGCTCGCTCTCGTCGCCGAGCAGGCGGCTAAGCGTGGGCAGAAGGTCCTCGGGGCGCTCGAGCCGGATGCCGCCGCCAGAGGCCCTAAGAAGCGCCTCCTCCTCGGCGAAGCTGTGCATGTGGCGGCCATAGACCACCGGCACCCCCGCCGCCGCCGGTTCGAGAATGTTGTGCCCGCCGATGGCGGGATCGAATGAACCGCCGACAAACGCCGCCTGCGCCTTGGGGTAATACCCCGCCAGTTCTCCCAGGCGGTCGAGCAGGAGAACCTCGCCGGGGGTGGGGCTCCCGCCTTCGCCGAGGCGCGTGAACCTGAGCCCGTGCTCGCGAAGCACGGCCTCGACCTCTTCCAGGCGATGCAGGTGCCGGGGCGCGAGCACCGCTCTTAAGCCGGGAAAGTCGCGAAACAGCGTCTTCAAGGCAACCGCCGCCACGGCCTCGTCGCCCGGCCGGGTGGAGCCGAACACCAACAGCGGCTCGCCGCCCCTGCCGCCTGCCACAGGTTCGGGGAGCGGCTGGTCGAATTTGATGTTGCCCGTCACCCGCACGCGCTCTTTCTCGATGCCGAGCGCAAGCAGGCGTCCGGCATCGGCCTCGCCGCGCATGGAAAACGCGCCGATGGCGGCGGTGATCCAGCGAAACAGCGGCGCCACCAGGCGGTAGCGCGAGAAGGAATTTTGCGACAGCCGCCCGTTGACCAGAACCACCGGCACCCCGCGCCTGAAACAGGAGCGAAGCAGCGCCGGCCACAACTCGGCCTCGACGAGCACCAAGATCGAGGGGCGAAGCCGGGCGAACAGCGGGTCAAGCCACAGCGGTGAATCCGGCGGCAGCCGAAACAGCGGCCGAAGCCCTTCCTTTTCGGCAAGCTCCATGCCGCTTGCGGTGAAGGTGGAGACCACCACCGGCCGCGCGGAGTCCCGTTCCTTAAGCGCCCTGACGATCAGCGTCGCCGCCCGCACCTCGCCCACCGACGAGGCGTGAACCCACACCGCCCCGGCTGCCCTCGGGGCTTCACGGGCCCCGGCGAGCCGCGCCTTCAGGTCCTTGGCGAATGCGCGGTCGAAAGCCATCTTGATCAGAATAAAGGGGGTTGCGGCTAGAAGGGCCAGGGCGATGATGATATGATACAGAACGTCCATGGCCCGGAAGTATACCCTGAACCGCCGGGCGGCACCGGAAAATTTGCACCCCCCAGGCATCATTCAATGCCCGGCCCGCCCCCTGCCGCCAACGCGCCGGAGGATGCGCTACAGCCCATGTCGCTTGAACACCTTTTCCTGAGGACCCTCGCTGCCGACCGTCCGCTTTATCTGGCGCCTGTGGCCGCGCTGTTTTCGGTGCTGTCGTGGTTTTACCGGCTCGGCCACACCGCCAAGCTCCTCGCCTACCGGCAGGGCTGGCTAAGAGCCAGCAGGCTCGGCTGCCCGGTCATCAGCGTCGGCAACCTGACGCTCGGTGGCACCGGCAAGACGCCGATGGTGCTGAAAATCGCCCGCATGCTGAAAGACGGCGGCCGTCGGCCCGTGATTCTCAGCCGTGGCTACGGCGGCTCTTCGCCGAAAGCGGTGAACGTGGTGAGCGACGGCAGCCGCATTCTCCTCACCGCCGCCGAAGCGGGCGACGAGCCGCTGTTGCTCGCGAAAAAACTGGCCGACGTCGCCGTTGTCACCGGGCCCGACCGCGGCGAGACCGGCCGCTACGCCATCGACCACCTCGCTGCAGACGTCCTCATCCTCGATGACGGCTACCAGCACCTGAAGCTCGCGAGAGACGTGAACATTCTTCTTCTCGACTGGCGGCAGCCCTTCGGAAACCGCCGCCTGTTTCCCGCCGGCACGCTGCGCGACCCCATAGCAGAAAGCCGCCGCGCCGACCTCATCTGTTTCACCCGCTGCCCGCCGGGAAGCGGCGACCACCCGGCCAGGCCCGAATTGCCGCCGGGCGTCCCCATCCTGCACGCGGCGCACCGGGCGAGCGCGCTCATCGGCTTTCCCGGCGGCATGGCCGAGCCGCCCGAGGCGCTGGCCGGCGAAAAGGTGGCGGCCTTCGCCGGCATCGCCCATCCCAAGGATTTTCTTGCGCTTCTCGTCGGCCAGGGCGCGGAGGTGGTTCACTTTCAGGCGTTTCCCGACCACCACCGGCTAAGCGAGAGGGATATCCGCGATTTCGCCCAGGCGGCGAAAGAGAAGAGCGCAAGGCGAATCGTCGTCTCCGAGAAGGACGCGGTCAAACTGCCGCACGTGGATTTCGACCCGCCGCTCTTTGCCCTCGCCATCGAAATCGATATCCAGGAAGGCGAGGCGGAATTTTACCGCCTGCTTTTGGGCGAAAGCGAACAGCCCGCGCGGATGCGCGCGTCGGCCAAACCCTGAGGCGGGGCGATGGATCGCAAGCAAACTTTTGCCGCCGAGCCCCGGCCCCTTGGCCCCCGGCTTAGCCTCGCCCTCGACATCGGGCTGCCGTCCCTTTACCTGCTGCCGCTCATCGTCGCCTGGTTTTCGCCAAAGAATTTCGCCTTCGGTTTCCCCGCCCTCGTTCCTTTCCTGCTTGCGCTCGGGTTTATCGGCTGGCTGCTCGTCGTCGTGGCGATGGCGCAGATGGGTAGGGCGCTAAGAGTGCTGCCGGGGGCCGAGCGCCTGGTGGTCGGCGGCGTCTACAAATACATCCGTCACCCGATTTACATCGGCCTTGTTTTAAACCTCATCGGCCTGCTTGCCGCCTGCGGTTCAACATTTGGCGTGGTCTACGTGTTCGTGGTGGTGATCCCTTTGAACCTGGTGCGCGCCCGGCTGGAGGAGCGCGCGCTCCTTCGGCAGTTCGGCGAGAGCTACCAGGCCCACCTCGACCGGACCTGGTTTTGAAAGGGCAGGCGCGAATGATCACAGGCCCCTACGCGATTCCCTTTCGCGCCCTCTTGCCCATGACCGGCGAGCCTAAGGAAAACGGCTGCCTGATCATCGACGGCGGGAAGGTGCAGGAGATCCTGGACGGCCCGCCCCCCGGCGGCCTGCCCTCTTTCGGCGACGGCCAGGCCCTGGTGCTTCCCGGTTTCGTCAACGCTCACAGCCATTTGGCGCTCTCGGCGCTTCGCGGCCGCCTGTGCCGGCGGGAACGCTTCACCGACTGGGTGCGCGACCTGCTAAAAGAAAACGCCCTGATCGACGCCAACGAGCGGGCGCGGGCATTCAGGCAAGCCGCAGGCGAGATGCTTTTTTCAGGCGTGAGCGCCATCGGCGACTACTTAGGCGAAGAGGACGAACTCGCCGGTTATGCCGCCCTCAGCCAGCGGCAGGTGCTATTCATTGAAACGCTTGGATTTAATAGCGTGAAAGCGAGGGAGGTGATGGGCCGCGTGAGAAACCG
Source organism: Nitrospirota bacterium (assembly GCA_003235465.1). The sequence goes on from QJWD01000422.1 coordinate 4,213, forward strand.
GCTTGCCGCCGGCGCGCCGGGGCGGCTCATCCGCTTCGGCCTCGCGCCGCACGCGCCCTATTCGGTATCCCGGGAACTTTTTAGCCTGCTCACCCGGCTGGCCGGCGAGGAGGGCTTGCGGCTGTCCTGCCATGTGGCCGAATTCGCCGAGGAGGTGCGGTTTTTGCGAAAAGGCGGCGGCGAAATGGAGGCCTTCCTCAAAGAACGAAGCGCCTACGACGAGGAATTTCAGCCCCCTGGGGTGAGTCCGCTCAAATACCTGGCCGAAACCGGGGTGCTTCGGGGCCTCGCCGCCGTCCACCTGAACCACATCGCGGGCGACCACGAGCTTCTCCGGCGGCACGGCGCAAGCGCCGTGTTCTGCCCTGGCAGCACGCGCTGGTTCGGCCGCGACACCTGGATGCCGGTGCGCGACCTTCTCGACCTGGGCGTGAGCGTCGGCCTCGGCACCGATTCCCTGGCGAGCAACGAAAGCGTCAATTTTTTCCGCGAACTGAGAACCGCCGAAGCCATGCTGCCCGCGGTGAGCCGCATGGAACTCCTTGAAATGGCTACCCGTGGCGGGGCGAAAGCGCTGGCGCTTGAAAGCGGGGTGGTGGCCCCCGGGCGGCCCGCGGACCTCATCGGCCTGATTCCGCACCGGGAGCCAGCAAGCTGGCAGGATGTGCCATTCGAGGCCGCGCGCAATCGTGTCGACTGGCACATTATCGACGGCCAGCCGGTTGAGATGGCCCGAGCCGAATGACCGTAAGCGAGGCCCGGCAAAACGAGGTTC
>QJWD01000031.1 GCA_003235465.1 Nitrospirota bacterium
CCAGGGGTCCCGTTCAGCCAAAAAACGGGTGACGCGCCTCCCCTTGGCAGCCGTTTGGGAAATCGTCCCTTTCTCTTTGGCCGCCATCGCCTGTCCGAAATTCCCCCCGTCCGCCCGGTTTCATGTTCTTGGCGGCCCGCCGCCCGCCCGGCGGGTTCCATCGCCTGATACGCCTGGCATTAAAAATTATCCTGTTTGGGCGTGTTGTGCCCGGCGCCGCCCGCCAAGCCACAGCCCTCAAGGCCATGCCCCGAATTGGTCCTGCTTGATAATCCGGCAATAAATTGAATGTGACGGATTCGTGACGCATTTGTGATCGGATCGAACCACACGCGGCGCGCGTTCCGAATAAAATGGTTAGGACTTCGGATATTGGCATGGCCATTTATCGGACTATCGACCAGGCGGCGAGGGTGTGATTTGAATCACCTTTTTAGGGGTGGAGTTCGCATGGATTGTCGGATAGAAATTATAAGTGGGCCGATATCGCGAAACGCCAAAAACGTTTCCGCCGCTAACCGGCTTCGCGCCTGGCAAGGCGTTTTAGAGAAAAATTGCCAACCTTGACTATGCCAACAGGAGACATTGAATGAGAAGCCGATCGACGCACGATTCATTTCTCAGCCGGCTCGCGGGGGGCCTGTTGCGGCCCGGAGCGGCCCTGGCGCTCTGCCTGATATTCCTTTTGGGGTTTTCCGGCGCGGCCTGGGCGGAGAGGAATGAAAACGCCCCCGGCCTGTTCATCAGCCAGAACGTTCCCGGCGCGGTAAATATGAACCCGGCTTCGTTCCGCCACCGCCCCGCCCAGATCGATGCCGATGTGCTCAAAAACAAAAATATCGTTCTCAACCTGTTCGAGGACTCTGAATTCGACGCCGTGCGCGATCACGTGAAGAAGGAAGCGCGTGGCGCGGTCACCTGGAGCGGCCACATCGTTGATGGCGAGGGCGGCACGGTCAACATCACCGTGTTCGGCAAGGCGGTGGCCGGCAGCGTCTCCACGCCGGGACAGTTGTTCGAGATCAACACCGGACCCGGCGGCCGGGTGACCATCGAGGAAATCGATCTCGACCTGTTGCCGCCGCACGTGAACCCGAGCGAACCCGAGGGCGAACCCGCCGGCGAGGAAACCACCGGCGGGGCGGCCACCCTGGAAGGCCCGGCGGCCGCCGCCGATACAGGCGACACCATCGACCTCATGGTCATCTACACCCAGGCCACCCGCGCGCGCTACGGCCAGGCGGGCATCGAAGCGAAAATCATCAACGCCGTCCAGGCGCTGAACGACGCCAACGCCCGCAGCGGGGCGCTCGCGCAGTTCAACCTGGTTCACATGGAGGAGGTCAATTACGTCGAAACGGGCGATATGGGGAATGCCCTCGACCGCCTCACCAGCAAGACCGATGGCTACATGGACCACGTGCACACGCTGCGCAACACGTATGGCGCGGACATCGTTTCCATGATCGATGAGGACGGCAACTACTGCGGCATCGCCTGGCAGATGAACCCCTCGTGGCTGTCGAACAGCTTCGAGCGCTACGCCTTCAACGTGACGCTCAGCTCCTGCATGTCCGGTCACACGATGTCGCACGAGATCGGCCATAACGAGGGCTGCGCGCACGACCGGGCGAACGGCAGCAACGGCGCCTACCCGTATTCCTTCGGCCACCGCGACACTACAAACGGCTTCCGCACCATCATGTCCTACTCCTGCCCGGGCGGCGCCTGCCCGCGCATCCCCAATTTCTCCAACCCGGATGTCCTGTACAACGGCGTTCCGACGGGAATCGATTACGACACCGACCCGACCAATTCCGCCGAGAACGTGCGCTCGAAGAACAACACCTCGCCCATCGTCGCCAATTGGCGGCAGGCGGTGTCGTTGACCGTGCCCGCGGCCCCGAGCGGCCTAGTTGCCTCGGCCATGAGCGTGAGCCAGAACGCGGTGGACTGGACGGACAACTCGAATAACGAGGATGGCTTCCGCGTCGAGCGCTCGCCGAACGGCTCGTCCTGGGTTCAGATCGCCACCGTGGCGGCCGGCGAGACGCATTTCGAGGACAGCGGCCTGAGCGCGAACACCACGTACTTTTACCGCGCCCGCGCCTACAACGGGGCGGGGAATTCCGCGTACTCCAACACAGACAGCGCCACCACGCTTGTTCCCGACAGCAACCCGCCCTCCATCACCGCTCCGGCGGATGTGACCCAGGAAGCGACGGGGGTGAAGACGGCGGTCAACCTGGGCACGCCCACGGTGAGCGACGATACCGACCCGTCGCCCTCGGTGAGCGCGAACAACACCGGGCCGTTCCAGCTGGGCAGCACGCTTGTCACCTGGACTGCCACCGACGCCTCGGGCAATTCCGCCAGCGACACGCAGCAGGTGACGGTGACCGACAGCACGCCGCCTTCCATCACGGCGCCGGCGGATATCACCATGAGCTCCACGGGCTCGATCATCCTGATCAACCTGGGCACGCCCAGCGTCAGCGACCTGGCCGACCCGTCTCCCGATGTGTCCTCAGACAGCCCGGGATCCTTCCCCATCGGCGTGACCGTGGTCACCTGGATGGCGACCGACGCCTCAAACAATTCCGCCAGCGACACGCAGACAGTGACGGTGGTCGACTCTTCGACCCAGCCGCCGGCGGCGCCCAGCAACCTGACCGCGTCGGTCACGGCGACGGGCCGGGGCAAGAGCAAAAGCAAGTCGGTGAATCTCAGCTGGAGCGACAACTCGAGCAATGAGGACAACTTCATCGTCGAACGTTGCGAGGAAAGCGGAAAGGGGCAAAATAAAATATGCACCTTCGCCCCGCTTGCGACTCTGGGTATGAATGTCAGGAGCTATTCCGAAAGCCCCGGCAGCGGCACCTACAAGTACCGCGTGAGGGCGAGGAAGGGGACAGATGCTTCCAACTACATCTATTCCGGCTACAGCAACGAGGTGAAACTCTGATCGCGTGACGCGGTCGTAGACTGACGAGCAGACGGCGTCGGGCGAGCCTTCGGGCTTCCCGGCGCCGTTTTTTTTTGCGTGCGGGCCGGCGGTCGCCGGCGTTTATGGGAGAGCGCGCCTCAAGCGCCGAGGTCTTTTTCCGCCGCTTCCTCCGCGCGCTCCATTTGCAGGCTCCTCAGCGTATAGAGGCGGTGGTAGAGGCCCTTTTTTTCCATCAACGCCTGGTGGGTTCCGGTTTCGACGATGCGGCCCTTGTCCATCACCAGAATGATGTCGGCGTTGTGGATGGTGGAGAGCCGGTGCGCGATGACGAACGAGGTGCGGCCCTGCATCAGCCGCTCCAGGGCTTCCTGGATCAGCACTTCGGATTCGTTGTCGAGGGAGGCGGTGGCCTCGTCGAGGATGAGGATGTGCGGGTTCTTGAGGATGGCGCGGGCGATGGCGATGCGCTGCCTCTGCCCGGCGGACAGGCGGATGCCCTTTTCCCCGACCACCGTTTCGTAGCCTTCGGGGCATTCCTCGATAAAGCGGTGCGCGTTGGCGGCCTTCGCCGCCAGGACGATTTCCTCGAACGACGCGCCGTCTTTCGCGTATTCGATGTTTTCCCTGATGGTGCCGCCGAACAACAGCGTCTCCTGCGGCACGATGGCGATCTGCCGCCAGTAGCTTGCGAGCGTGACGGAGCGAAGCGGCAGGCCGTCGATCAGGATCTCGCCCGCGACCGGGTCGTAAAACCGGTGCAGGAGCTGGATGAGGGTGGTCTTGCCCGCGCCGCTCGGCCCCACCAGCGCCACCATCTGCCCCGGCTGGGCGGTGAAGCTGATGCCCGAGAGCACCTCCTGGTCCTCCCTGTAATGAAAGCGGACGTGGTCGAACTCCACCTGGCCGCGGATGGCGGGCATCGGCCTTGCGCCTTCGGCGTCCTGAATGTCGCCCCTCGTGTCGAGGATCTCGAACAGCCGCTCCGCCGCGCCCATGCCTTCCTGCAGGCGGGTGAACATGCGCGCGAAACTGCCCATCGGGCCCGCGATGATGGTGGCGTAGAGGATGAAGGCGATGAGCTCGCCGGGGCTGATGCCGCCGGTGATCACCTCGCGGCCGCCGTACCACAGGAGGACGAGGGAGGTGGTGAAGGCGATGAAGCCGATGCTCGGGCCGAAAAACGAGGCGATGATGATGCGCCGGCGGGCGGTGTTGAAGCTGTCTTCCACCGCCCGCGAGAAGCGCTCGATCTCCAGTTTTTCGCGCAGGAAGGTCTTCACCACGGGAATGCAGGAGATGTTCTCCTCGAGCACCGTCGTCGAGACCGCCAGCTTGTCCTGAATCTCGCGCGACAGGGCCTTCAGCTTGCGGCCGAAGGTGCGGGCGAACAGCACCAGCACGGGCGACAGGACGAGGATCATGAACGTCAGCTTCCAGTTCATGTAGATGATGATGATCACGCCGCCGATCAGGCGAATGCCCTGCTGCAGGGCGGTGGCGGGCAGGTCGGTGACGATGCCCTCGATGGTGGTGACGTCGTTGGTCATGCGCGACATGATCTCGCCGGTGCGGCGCTTGGCGAAAAAACTCACCGACAGGGTGTGCAGGTGGCGGAAGATCTGCTTGCGGAAATCGGTGGTGACGCGCTTCTCGGTGAGGTCGAACAGGTAGTTGTGCGCCGTCGAGCAAATGAGCTGCAGGAAAAACAGGCCGCCGATGTTGACGGCGATGGCGTTCAGCGCCTCGAGGTTCTTTTCCACCATCACCACGTCCACCAGGTTCTTGATGAACAGCGGGATGGCGAGGTTGGTCGCCGAGGCGGCGACGAGAAAAAGGCTGCCGATGAACAAATTGCGCTTGTAGGGCGCGAGCAGCCTCAGAATGCGCTTGTAGTTTCGCATGCGGCTCCGGAGCTTGATAAGGAAAGGGCTATTATTGATGATGCGGCAGAAGGAATACAAGAAATTTCCCAAAACCGCGTCTCGGTGTAGAATGGCGC
>QJWD01000180.1 GCA_003235465.1 Nitrospirota bacterium
AGGATTTTGGATGTCATTTGCCGCACCCCAGACGATGCACACGTCGCCACGCCCGCGGCCAGTATCGCAAAAAATGCGGGTAGGCGGTGATAAAACATGCAGAAGTTATTGTTTATCGCGAGAGTATAGCACAAACCACCCGCAAAAAATCAATCTTTTACGGCCGCCTGGCAAAGGCTTCGGGCAACCGAACGGGCCCCTTGGTGAGGGCTCATTTTAATGCTAACATGGGCCTTCGATCCCACGCCGGCCCCGAAAGCCTCTTAAAAATGGAATCCCGGGGGCCGGCCTTTGAGATGAATTCATGACGCTTCGCTGTTCCGAAATCCGCCAATACCGGCCCGCGCCCCGGGCGCGCCCGAGGCTCGTCTCGACCGCCCTCGCCCTGCTCATCGCCGCCGCCACCGTGGCCGCCGGCCAATGGGCCGAGGCGCGTTATATCCAGCTCGATGGCGTGGCCGAGGTGAAAACCCGTTACAGCCGCGGGTGTGAAACCGTCGAGGACATTTCCCGCCTCGCCAAGCAAAAAGGCATCGACGCCGTCCTGTTCGGCGACCGCGCTCGCGATCAGCTGGAGTACGGCGTCTGGCCGCTCGAGCGTATCCTGAAAAAAACTTTGAGCGGCCCGTCGCTCTTTTCCAGCGGCGTCGCCACCTACCTGGCGGAGATCAACAGCCTGAACGGGCAACAAGCGATTCTCATCCCCGGCGCGGAGGTGACGCCGTTCTATTACTGGACCGGCAGCGTCTGGCAGGACAACCTGGTGGCGCACGATGCCGACCGCAACCTCTGGCTCCTCGGCCTCGCAAGCTCCCAGGCCTACGAGCAGCTGCCCATCGCCCACGGGAGTTTTTCGACGAAGTACCAGGACCGGTTTCTGAACGCCGCCCTCAGCTCCCTGGCGCTGTGCCTCATCTTCTCCGTCCTCGCCTATAAAAACCGCACCCGCTGGCTCACGCTGCCGCTGGCGATGGTGTTTTTTCTGCTCGCCATCAATAACCACCCGTTCAGGAGTTCACCGTTCGACCCGTACCAGGGCGACCGGGGCGTTGAACCCATTCAGGAGGTGGCGGGCTACGTCGCGGACAACGGAGGCATGGCGTTTCTCACCGGCCTCGATTCGCCGCCGCCGGGCAAAAGCGTCGGCTCCGTCAGCCTCGAGACCCTGGCCCACGCTGAAGACCTGGTGTCGGCGAATCGCATCACCGGCTTTCAGGCGGTGGCGCCCGCCCCCGTTCGCGCCGCCCAGGCGGGGCGCCAGTGGGACGGCGCCCTCACCGACTACACCCAAGGCAAACGGGCGGCTCCCGTGTGGGGCTACGGCGGCAACAATTTTCTCTGCGAAGACATGGAAGGGCCGGTGTTCGGGTCGGTGCGCACCGTCTTCCTGGTCCGCGAAAAGAGCCGCGAGGCGGTGCTCGACGCCATGGCCCACGGCAGGATGTACGCGGTGCGCCAGCCAGACGCAAACCGGCTCTCGCTCGACGAATTCGTTGTTCGGGAAAAGGAACTCGGTCACAAGGCGGAAATGGGAGAAACGCTGGTGTCCACCGGCGCTCCGGAGATTCACCTCAAGGTGCGCGATACCGGCGGCGAAGGCAAGAAAGCCCGCGTGACGCTGATTCGTAACGGCACCGTCATCCGCGAGGTGACCGCCACCCTGCCCCACCAACTGGTCCACACCGACGCCGAGGTGCCGCTTGAGGGCACGGTGTTCTATCGCGTGCTGGTGAATGCAAGCGAGGTCGACCACCTGGCTTCCAACCCGATCTTCGTGCGCTTCCCCGGCGGCCTGAGCGAAACCGTCAAAGTCCCGGCCCGGCCGGGCAAGCCGCCGGTGGCGCCAAAGCCGCCCAAGCCTCCTGCGGAAGAGGAAAGCCCCCCATCCGCGCCGGCGAAAACCGAACAGGCGAAAGCCCCCGAAGCCGGCGAGCCCGCTGCCGCAAAACCCATGCGGGAACCCGAAGAGGCCAAGTCCGCCATTCCGCCTCCGCCGCCTCCGCCGCCCGCGCCCGCCAGGCCCAAAGCCGCGCCGGCAAAAATCAATCCGCCGAAACCGCCCGAGGCTCTCGCAAAAGCCAAACCGCCCGCCGCCGTCAAACAAACCCGGCCCGCGAGCAGCAAGGGAGAAACAGTCACCATCGCCGCCGCCGGCGCAACGCTTCGCTCCGGCCCCGGCACGGTGTTCCCCGAAGTCGGCCGCGCCGAGGCGGGCGAGAAACTCCTGCTCATTCGACGGACACGCATCCTGGTGGATGGCCACGCCTGGCTGATGGTGGATACGGGATCGAGGCGGGCGTACCTGTGGGGAAAAGAGGTCGAATAACCGCTTCGCGATCATCCCATCCCGCAGCGGTCACCCGTCCGCTTCCGCTTGAATGGAAGGAAACCTGAAGGACGGGGCCATGAAAAACCCGCGCCCGGCTCAGGGCGTCTCGGCGGAAAGCGTGTCGATGGACTGCGAGAGGCGGTCCCATTCTGAAATCAAACGGGCCTCTTCGAGAGCGAGCTGTTTCTGCCGCTCCAGCGTTTCGAGCAGGCGGCTCTTTTCCCGTGCCTGGTGAAGCGCGGGGTCGGCGAGCACCGTTTCCGCTTGCGCCTTGTCGTTCATTACCTTTTCCAGCGCCGTTTCGACGCGTTCGAGTTCGTCCTTGAGCGGCTTGAGTTTGCGGTGGCGCTGGTTGCGCGCCTCGGCCTCCTGCCGCTTGCGCTCGCGCGACTCCTTGCCCTGCACAGGTTTGTCCCTGGCTTCACTGGCTGCGGCCAGTTGCGCTTCGGCCTGCCTGGCCTTGGCCTCTTCGTATTCGCTGTAATTGCCCAGGTATTCCACCCGCCTGCCGCCTTCGATCTCCCACACCCTATCGATGATGTTGTCGAGAAAAAACCGGTCGTGGGAAATCATGCATAGCGCGCCCTCGTAATCGGCGAGGGCGGCGGCGAGAAATTCGGTGGTGCGCATATCGAGGTGGTTGGTGGGCTCGTCGAGCAGCAACAGCGAAGCGGGCGAGGCGAGCATGCGCGCGAGCGCCAGGCGCGAGCGCTCGCCGCCGGAAAGCACCGAAACTTTTTTCTGCACATCGTCGCCGGAGAACAGGAACGCGCCCAGGATGCTGTGCTTCTCGGTGCGAAGGAGGTGGCCCGCCACCTCCTCCAGCGATTCAATGACGGTGTTCTCCGGGTTCAGGGATTCCGAATGGTGCTGCGCGTAATAGGCGCGGCTGACATTCGCGCCGAGGCGAACCTCGCCCCTGTCCGCCATCAGCGCGCCCGCCATCAGCTTGAGCAGGGTGGATTTGCCGGCGCCGTTCTCGCCCACCAGCGCCACCTTCCAGCCGCGTTCGAGGCCCACGGAAAAATCCCTGTACACCCCAACCGGGCCGTAACATTTGTCCACGCCCTTGAGCTCGATCACCATGCGGCCGGTGCGCTTCGGTTGCGGGAAACGGAAGTTCACCGATTTTGAACGCGACACAAGCTCCACCCGCTCCATCTTGTCGAGCATCTTGATGCGGCTTTGCACCTGCGTCGCCTTGGTGTTTTTGGCGCGGAAGCGCTCGATGAACCGCTCCACCTCGTCGATGCGGCGCTGCTGGTTTTTCGCCTCGGCCTCGCGCTGCGCCTCGCGCTCCCGCTTTTGCCGCTCGAAGGTGTCGTAATCTCCGGTGTAGGCGGTGAGGGCGCCCCGGTCGAGCTCGGCGATGCGAGAGACGATGCTGTTGAGGAAGCGCCGGTCGTGCGAGATGAGCAGGAGGCAGCCCTCGTAGGCCTTGAGAAACGCTTCCAGCCACACCACCGATCTCAAGTCGAGGTGGTTGGTGGGCTCGTCGAGCAGGAGCACGTCGGGCTGTTCCAGAAGGAGGCGGGCGAGTTCCACCCGCATGCGCCAGCCGCCGGAGAACTCGGCGAGGGGTTTTTGCCACTGGCCCGGCTTGAAACCGAGGCCGGTTAAAATGGATTTGGCGCGCGGCTCGCGCTCGTAGCCGCCCAGCCGTTCGAATTCGTGCTGCAGGTCGCCGAAGCGGCTGGCCCACACCTCGGGCCGCTCGCGGTGCAGGGCCTCGTCGTGTTTCAGTTTCTCCATGGCCTGGCAGACGGCGGCGAAATGGCCGTCGCCGGTGACCACGCGCTCGAGGATCGATTCGCCGCCCGGGACGATTTCCTGCTTGAGCCAGCCCGCCCGCGCGCCTTTCCTCAACACCACCTGGCCCGCGTCAAGCGGCTCGCCGCCGACGATCACCTTGAACAGCGTGGTCTTGCCCATGCCGTTGTCGCCCACCAGGCCGACCTTCTCGCCGGACCTGAGGTGAAAGCTGACGTCGCGAAAGATGATTTTTTTTCCGAACTGCTTGTGCAGGTTTTGCAGGTAGATCATCGAGGACGTTTCCGGGTCCGTCAGCGGCCCTGTTTCAATTTCGGGTTGAAGGCCTCGCGCAACCCTTCTCCGCACAGGTTGAACGCCAGCACCACCACCAGGATGGTGAAACCGGGGATGAAGGTGAGCCACGGCGCATCGAAGATGAACGACTTGCCGTCGGACAGGATATTCCCCCAGGTCGCGTCCGGCGGCTGCACGCCGAAGCCGAGGAAGCTCAGGCTCGATTCGGTGAGGATCGCCGTGGCGACGCCAATGGTCGCCGACACGAGCACCGGAGCGATGGCGTTCGGCACCATGTGAATGAAGATGATCCGCCATTCAGGAATCGCCTGCGCGCGCGCCGCGGTGACGAAATCCTGGTCCCTCAGCGAAAGGAATTCGGCGCGCACGAAGCGGGCGGTGCCCATCCAGCTTGTGAGCCCGATGACGATCATGATGTTGTAGATGCTCGGCGGCAGGAGCGCCACCACGGTGAGGATGAGAAAAAAGGTGGGAAAGCAGAGCATGATGTCGACCAGGCGCATGATGAG
>QJWD01000070.1 GCA_003235465.1 Nitrospirota bacterium
GGGGTGCTCCTTCATCGTCGCTTCCAGTTTTTCGACCTCGAATCGGTGAAACGGGAAGATCGTCCCTTCCCCCCTGTTGAGGATCACCTCATAGATTTTCTCCTGCAGCGGGTGTTTTGTGGACATGAGAAGGTTTCTCACGATGAACCAGGTCTGAAACACTTTGCGCCCCACCACGCCGTGCAGGGTCTTGCCGTAAAGGATGACGTTCTGAAATTCCGTCAGGGTGTAGTCGCCGCCGGACAGGCCGAACAGGATGATATCGCCGCCGGGGCGCGCGGCCTCGATGGCGGTGTTGAGCGCCTGGTTGCTGCCGGACATTTCCATCGCCACATCGACGCCTTCGCCCATGCATTGCTTGCGGATTGCCTCGGCGAGCGCGGCATCGGGCGCGGCGCCGCTGGCCTGTTCGCGGTCCACTTTGATCACGGCGTCGACGCCGAGCCGCTCGGCGAGCTTGAGATTTTTTTCGTTAGGGTCCACACCGATGATCGTCGTCGCCCCCATCGACCGCGCCACCAAAATGGTGAACAGCCCGATGGTGCCGCAGCCGAAGATGGCCAGGGTTCTGCCGCGCAGGTCGACGCAGCTGGCAGCGTGCACGGCGTTGCCCAGGGGCTCCTGAATCGCCGCCACCTCCGGGCGGATGCGGCCGATATCGGTTTTCCACAATTCCTTGGCGGGCAGCTTGACAGTCTCGGCGAAGCAGCCGTCGGCGCTGATGCCGATAATGAGATGATCCGAACACACATGCTCGTCGCCGATTTTGCACTGGTGGCACTTGCCGCAGAAGATATGCGATTCGGTGGACACGATGTCTCCTGGCCGGTAACCGTAGTGCCGGGCGGCATAAGAACCGGTTTCGACGATCTCGCCCAGCAGTTCATGACCGCAGATGCGGTAGGGGCGGCCGCTCTCTTCCAGCGAATCGAAGATCAGGTCCTTGAACGCATGGCGAAACCAGATGCCCTTGTCCGAGCCACAGAACCCGGTATAACGCGGCTTGATGAGCACGCGCCCGGCGTCCTCCCGGCAGCGGGCCTCATCGAGCACTGGGGCTTCGATATCGGCGAACGTCATGCCGCGGGTCGATTCCCACTGGTTCCTCTTGATGTCCAGAATCAGCGCTTTCAACGTTGGCTCCTTGGGGCGGCCATCCGCCGTCCACCTTCGCCGGTTTTGTCCACCGGCCCCTCATCTTCGTTCATGCGCCGCGAATTTCAAGGTGAAATTTCAACCGGCGGATTTAAATAACGTATCACATATGCGCGCGGTAAGTCATCGCCTTGGCAATGCGCTCGCGGGCCATTTTCAGTGCGATGTCGTGCGGCGCAAGCCCCTCGCCGACGACGCGCCGCAGGAGTTCCTGCATGTTTTCGGTGACGGTGGTTTTCACCCGGTCGAAGGCATCCTGCTCGCTCTGGTGCTGGTACTCCGTCGCCGCGGTGATCACGCCGCCGCAGTTGGCGATCACATCAGGGACGATGAGGATGCCGCGTTCATGCATCTTCTTCGCCGCCGAATGCGTGATGGGGATGTTGGCCCCCTCAAGCACCAACCGCGTCTTCAACACTTCCTGGTTGGCCTCGTTGAACACATCCGGCCGCGCGGCGGGAACGAAAATATCCGACTCGATCTTCAGCATTTCCTCCAGGGTGACCGGCGCGCCGAGGCCCGATGCGGAAACGGAGACTCCGGACTCCTTGGCCCGGGTGAGCGCCTCCACGCCAATGCCGGCCGGGTTGTGGACACCGCCCTTCGAGTCGCAGGCGGCGATCAGCTTAACCCCCAGACGCGCGAGGTATTTCGCCGCCGCCTTGCCGACATTACCGTACCCCTGCACCACCATGCGCGCGCCTTCCAAATTGAGGGGGAGGTCGGCGGCGGCGATCTGCCCGGCGATGCTCACACCGTATCCCGTCATCCCCAGGGTGTCGAGGGGAATGCCGCCGAGCACCTTTGGCAGGCCCACGGCCCGGCCGATCTCGTCGAGGATATAAGCCATGCTCCCTTCGTCGGTGCCCATGTCCGGCCCGGGGATGTAGTCGGTCAACGTTTTGATGGCTTGGGCAAACTCGCGAATGAGCGCCTCCTTGTTTTCCACGCCCGGGTCCGCCACGATGGCCGACTTGGCGCCGCCGTGCGGCAGGCTGGACAGAGCGTTTTTAAGCGTCATGGCGCGGGCGAGGCGGAACACTTCCTCGACGGTCACGTCGCAAGCCATGCGGCAGCCGCCGATGGCGGGGCCGAGGGAAATATTGTCGATCACCACTATGGCCCGCAGTTTCGATTTAGGCTCATAGATGTGAATCACCTTTTCGGGGCCTAGGTCGTCGATAAATGGATCGATGCATTCGTTCATCGCAGTTCGTCTCCTTTCGTGTCGCTGGATGTTGCAGCCAGTTTGGCGTCGAGCACCACGAGGCGGTCCTCGTACAAACGCACGGGGTTGAATTCCATGGAAGCGTATTCGGAGCATTCGACGAACAGCCAGGCGGCGCGTTCGACAAACTCCAGCAGTTCTTCCCGCGCAAGCGAAGGCTCCCCGCGCACGCCGAGGATTACCCGCCCCACGGCGGTGCCGTTCACCAGGCCGGAAAGCTCGGCGCGGGTTGCCGGCAGCAGCAGACGCCCCACCTCCCCCCAAGTCTCGACATATTTCCCGCCGGCGCCGAACACCAGGAGCGGACCAAACTGTTCGTCGCGATGAAACCCGACAATGAGGTCGAGGCCGGACGGCGCTTCCTTTTCGGCGTAAAGGGCGCCGGGGAAAAGCCGGTCCATGTCCCGCCAGTGGCGTACGAACTCCTCCCCGTCGTAAATGCCGGTACGCACCGCCTTTTGCTCCGCCTTGTGCTCCATTCCTGGAACGGCGGCCTTGAGGACCAGGGGATAACCCAACGCCCCGGCGGCGGCATCGATGGCATTTTCGCGCAAAAGCGAACGATGCGCCGGCACGCCCACCCCCTGTTCGGCGAGAAACGTCTTGATCTCCATTTCATGAGGGGGATGCGGAAAACGTTTTCGCCACTTGGCCGCCCACTCCCCCGGCCCGGGCCGCGCCTCTTCCGCCGCGCCCTGCAGGACACGGCAACGCCGGACAAGAACCGACAGCGCCCACGCCGCCGCTTCCGCCGTAGCAAAAACGGGAAGGCCGCGCTTCCGCCAGGCCCGGCCAAGCGGATGATAAAGTTTTTCGCCGTACACCGCGGCCGCGATGGGATGATCGCACGCTCTGCCCGCCGGAAGAAGGGAGGCGATTTCGGCGTCGATGCCTTGGGTGCCGGACAGAAGAACCAGCAGCAGCGCGTCGAATTCGCCTGAGCCCATGAGGGCAAGCGCGGTGTCGGCGCACTGCCGGTTGGTACCCGAACCGGTGAGGTCGATGGGATTTTTCACGGAAAAATAATGCGGCAGCCCCGCGGTGACTTTGCGCAGCAGCGCGCCCGAGGGCGCGGGGAGCGAAAGGCCCCGCCGCTCGCAAAGATCGGTGAGAAAGACGCCCATGCCGCCGCCGTTGGACACGATGAGTACACGGTCCCCCGCCGGCACCGGCTGGCTGGCGAGGATCGCCAGCGCATCTTGAAATTCCTCGAAGCCCCGCGCCTCAATGAGCCCCGCCTTCTCCACCGCCGCCTGAAAGACGGGATACGAACCGGCCAGCGATGCCGAGTGCGACCGCACCGCGCGGCCGCCCCGTTCTCCCTGGCCTCCTTTCCAGACTACGATCGGTTTTTCCCGCGTTACCCGGCGCGCGCGCTCGACGAAGCGCGCCCCGTCCGCGAAACTTTCCAGGTATAGGCCGATGACCTTGACCGCCGGATCGCCGGCGAACGCGTCGAGAAGTTCCAGCTCGCCCACATCCGCCCGGTTGCCGAAATTGACCGCGCGGTGGACGCCCACACCCGCACGGGCGAAGCCGTCGAGCAGTAGCGAAAGAAAGGCCCCGCTCTGGGAAAGGATCGCCACCGGGCCGGGGCCGGGCAAGCGAATATCCCCCGGCGAGAGAAAAAAACTGTTGAAGCGGGCCGCGGCGCTGAACACGCCAAGCCCATTCGGGCCTATCACGCGAACGCCCGCCGCCTGGCTTTCATCTTGCAGGGCCCGCTGGAGACGCGCGCCCTCGCGGCCAGTTTCGGCGAACCCACCGCCCACCACGATGAGATGATGAATACCCCGGCCGGCGAGCGGCGCCACGAGGCCGGGCACCTCGCCCGCGGGAACGGCGGCGATGGCGAGATCGACCCCGTCGGGGAGCTCCGCCACCGAGGCCACCGCTCCGGTGGGCGGTACCGGCAAGGCCTGCGGGTTCACCGCGATCCGCTCTCCCCCATAACCATGAGCCTCCAGGCTTGCGAGAATTCTCGCCCCCAGGTTGCCCGGGCGCGGCGAGGCGCCGATGACGGCCACCGCACGCGGCGAAAAGAACGTCTCCAGCGAACCGGACTCGCCCTTGCCCGCCAGGGCTGGGCCCTCCGGCCGGGCCTCATTCATAGCGCGCCCAGTAGCTGTCCACGCCTTGCTGGATTCTGGTGATGATTTCATCCTGGCGCTTGGGCTGGAAAAGGTGACGGAACCGTTTCTGGCGTTCGAGGTAGTTTTCAACCGGCACGCGCTTTTTCGGCACGCGGGTGTGCACCACCTGACCATCGATGTATTCCTTGAGCGGAAAAATTCCGGTGTCCACGGCCAGCTTGGCGATCAAATGTGTTTCCCTGGGGTCGAAGCCCCACCCTGTCGGGCAGGGCGACAGGCAGAGGAACAGGCGTGCACCGTGTAAACTCTTTGCGCGGGCGAATTTGTTTGACAGATCGATGGGCTCGCGCGGCGACACGGTTGCGATGTAAGGCGGGTTCTGGGCCTTCCAGATTTCGAACAGATCCTTTTTACCGAGTTCGGCCC
>QJWD01000382.1 GCA_003235465.1 Nitrospirota bacterium
AGGGCGTAGCTCGGCCCCCAGTTTTTGCGGAAGAGGATGCGGAAATCTTTCTGCGAAATTTCCCCCCCAAGCCAGCGGTCGATCTCCCCCTGGGCGGAGTGACGGAACATCTCCATGCCCACGGCGACTTTGCCCGGCTTCCGGGCAACCAGGCGCGAAATGATCTCGAGCTGAACCCGGTGCGCTTCGATGTTGTCGTGGGTTTCGCCGACGTAGATCACCCGGGCGGCGGCAATCGTATCCATCAGTTGGCCGGCGGTCACTGGCACCCCTGTGGGGACATGGACGATGGCGTCGTCCTGGAGGGCGGCGGGGCTCTGATACGGATGATTGAGGGGGGATTCCTCCTGCCCGAGGGCCATTCCCGGAGTCGGAACCGCGCCGAAGCCGATCAGAATGATGAAAACCAGTTTCCACTTAGTCATTGATTTTCCGAATGCCCGGCAGCCCGGGGGGCGCGGGATGCGGGTTAATATTATTGACACGAGGCTTAAAAAATATCATAATCTGAGGTTTGCAAGCATGTTTTTTTATCCGCGGGGCCGAATACGGCCGGGTGGGTGAAAACCAACGGAAACCGGGCGTTGCCTGCGCCCTGGCCACATCATGGCCGGAATTCAATTTAACTACGGAGGGGGGGAATAATTTTTGGAAGTAACCGTATATCAAAATCAGGTTGAAAAGGCGCTCAAGGTGCTCAAGCGCCAGATGACCAAGGAAGGCCTGCTCAAGGAGCTCAAGCGACGTCGTTTTTACGAGAAGCCTTCGGTCAAGAAGAAACGCAAGCAGAAGGAAGCCAAGAAAAAGCGTAAAGCCGCGATGCGCAGGAGACGATCGTTTTCGGTGTAACGGTTCTCCTGTTTTAAGCGGAGGGAAATACGAGTTTGGCGGCCGGGGTTTTCCCCGGCCGTTTTTTTTTGCCTCAGGTTCGGCGCTGCCGCAGGATCTCGTAAAAGATCACCGCGCTGGCGGCGGCGGCGTTCAGCGATCCGAGCTTTCCCGCCATGGGAATGGTGAGGGTGGTGTCGCAGTGCTTTCTGATGAGCGGCCGCATGCCTTTTTCCTCGCTGCCGATCACCAGCGCCGTGGGATGGTCGAACGCATAGTCGTAGCAGGCTTGCTCTCCCGCCACATCCACCCCGACCACCCAGAATTTTTCCTTTTTCAGTTGTTTCATCGTCTCGGCCAGGTTGGTGACGAAGGCCACCGGCAGGTACTCGACGGCGCCCGAGGAACATTTGGCCACGGTTTCGTTGATGCCGGGGCCACCGCGCTTGGGAAGCACCACGCCGTTTACACCCATCTCCTCCGCCGAGCGAAGGATGGCCCCCAGGTTTTGCGGGTCCTGAATGCCATCGAGCAAAACGAGGGTGGGGGTTTCTGTTTCGCTGAAAGCGCGGCGAACGAGATCGCCGAGGCTCCAGGGCTTAAGCGGCGCGAAATAAGCCACCACCCCCTGGCTGATCACCGAGGCGTACTTGTTGCGAAACGCGGCCTTCGGCAGCCTTTCCAGAGGCGCCTTCCTGGCACGCGCGAGGTCGAGAAGCTCCGCCACCCGGCGGGACGGTTTTTCATCGATGACCACGATTTTTTGGCAGGCCCTTTGGCCCGCCCTCAGGGCCTCGGCCACCGGATTGATGCCGTAGAGAAACGCGAGGTTTATTTCATCCATGAACGTGGCAAGGCGGGCGGCAACCCTTTCACGAATCGCCCCTGCCGTTTTGGCGAGCGCTCCCGAGAGCCTGCCCGCTGATCAATTGAATAATAGCTAACATCATGATATAAATAGAGTTAGCTTTTCTGGAACGCCTCCGGCCAGGATGGTGTTGCGCCTGCCCTTCCCCCACCGGTTCTTTCCTTAATTTGGCAGCCGGACAATGTGCGCCAGGCGCTTAAGCAGGGCATTTTAACTCGATCCGGGATCTGTGGGATATCCTTAATGGCCGTCTCCCGAAAAAAAATCGCCTACTCCGCTCTCGCGGTAGTCCTTGTCTTCCTCGTGGGGGCCGCCGCCGTGCTGTATCAGCGCTTGAGCGACGTCGACGAAATCAGAAAAATCATCATTAAAAAACTCGAGGAAGCCAGCGGGCGCGAGGTGCACGTCGGCGGCGCGGCGCTGGATTTCGAAAAGGGCATCGGCCTCAGGCTCACCGACGTTGCCATCGGCGGCGAGTTCCGCGGCCACCCCCGGCTGGGCGCGGATAGTTTGTGGGTGGTGGTGAAGGTGTTGCCCCTGCTCAGGAAAAAGGTCGAGATTCGAAAACTGGTGCTGCAGGGCGCCCAGGTGCAATTGATCCGAGAAGCCGACGGGCACTGGAATTTCGCCGCCCTGGTGGACAGGTTGAGCGGGCTCAAGCCGCCCGCAGGGGGCGGGCTGATGGACGTCTTCAAGGTCAGCTTCATCAAGCGCGTGGCGATTCAGGGCGGCCGCGTCAAGCTTTACGATTTCAAGGCGGGGACGGAAAAGGAACCGTTGGAGCTGGGGTTCGATTCGGTGCAGCTATCGCTTCGCAAGGACTTCTTTCAGCCGTCCTATAAATTCGACCTCCAAGTAGCGATCCCTCACCCGGACCACCCCGGTTCGCTGAAGGCGGCGGGCAAGCTGCAAAGCGTACTCAGCCTGAGCGGGGCCAGCATCGCGCTGGAAGGGCGGGTGACGGTGGCAGAGTTTGGCATAAGCGGCCTTAAGCCGTACTTTCAGGAGTGGGTGCCCGCCGTGCCCAGGGACGCCCGTTTGGGCCTTCAGGCGAAATTCTCCGGCGAATGGGGCGGCGCGGCCCGCTCCTCCGGAACGCTTAAATACACCTCCCGTTCCTCGGACGGAGGGCCTGCGCTCCGCGCCCCAGCCCACCCCCGCCAGGGCGTGCTGGACTATGACATCGCCATGGACAGGAAGCGCAATGTGGACCTGAAGGCGTTTCACCTGCAATCTGGCCCGTTCGAGGTGTCGGGCGAGGGCCGCGTGCAGGGCCTCGATGAGGAGCAGCCGAAGGTTTCCTTCGCCATCAGCACCCGGTCATTTCGTGTCAGCGAAAGCCGCGACGTTTTTCCCCTCAACGTGTTGCTCACCTCCCGCATGCACGAGTTGTTGCAAGAGCGGCTTTCCGCCGGCAAGGTGGAGTTTCAGTCGCTGAAATTCGATGGCACCCTGGAAGAGCTCAAAAACCTCGACGCGCGGGAAAACCTGCAGCACCTGTTTGTACGCCTCAGCCTGGAAGATATCGACCTGGGAGATCCCCTGCCCCCGCTCAAAGGCGTCAGCGGAACCCTCGTGCTGGAGAAGGGCACGCAGACGATCCACCTTTCGCGTGCGGTTTACGCGGGTTTTCCGCTTACTGATGTTCGCGGCTCAATCAAGGATGCCGTCCACGCTCCGGTGATCGATATCGAGGTGGAAAACCAGGTGGACACGGGCAAGCTGCACGGGGCTCTCATGGAGTTGTTCGGCGATGACCCGATTAAAAAATCCATCGAGGACTATCAGGACCTCGCGGGGCCGTCGATCCTTCGCCTGCATCTCAAGGGACCGCTCAGCGATCCCGACGAAATTCTGCTCGAGGCCGGCCTCAGGTTTCAGGATGTTTCTCTGCACGAAAGGGGGTTCGCCCCGCGAATCGAGCACCTGAAAGGCACCATCTTCTGCGTTCGCTCGCCCGTAAGCGCAACCGAGAAGCCACCACTTCTCAGGTTCGTGGATCTCTCGGGAGAGTTTGGCGGCAGTTCGTTTTCCCGCCTGAACGGGGAGCTCAGGGTGGATGGAGACAGGCCCGAGCGCAGCCTGTCGGCGCTGTACACGCTGGGCCCGGCGGAGTTGCCCGTGGTTCTGGCCAATCTGTCCCTCGATCCGCCCTTCGGCGACTGGGCCCGCAGGCTGACGTTCGACCGGGGCGTCGTGGAGGTGGATTACCACGCCTTTGGCAACCCCGAAACTCCGGAGCTTGAAAAGGAATGGGGCGCCATCGCGCTGCGCGACATCTCGGCGCGCTACATGGGCGAAAGGGCGGCGTTTCACAATCTGACCGGAAGCGTCGACTTCAGCGGCAAGGGCATCATTCTCAAGGAAATTCTGGGTTGGTTCGGCGAGTCGCCGTTTCACCTCGAGGGCGAGGTGAAGACGCCGGATGACGGGCCACCGGATTTCGCGCTTAACCTGATCACCAACAGCTTGAAGAGCGCCGATCTCGCTCCCTTTCCCGCGCTCAGCGCCATTGCGTTCGAGGGGCTAGCGGCGCTCGACCTCAAGGTCGACGGCAACGAGCAGGCGCTCACTTACGTGAACGAGATGGATCTGACCGACGCGGCGTACAGCTACGGCGAGCGCTTCGTAAAAAAACGCGGTGCCCGGCAGGTGATCGCGTTTCAGGGGGCTTACGCGAAAAAGCAGGGAATGCGTTTCGATAACATCGAAATCCACTTGGGCAAGAACAGGATTTCCGGCCGCGGCCGCATCCACAACCTCGAAGAGGGCGTGTTCACCGTCGATCTTGCGGCGAAGGGGTTAGCGCTTCACCCGGCGGGGCAGTTTGTTGTCCCGTTCAAGGATTGCCGGGGCGGAACCCTGTCGTTCGACGTTCGGGGAGAAGGGCGTCTTGAACAATTGAACGATGCCAGCTGGAACGGCACGGCGAGGGTGGACGCGATGCAGCTTCGTCCGGAGCGCTTCCTCCACACCCTGACCATAGATACGGAGATCAAGTTTTCCGGCCGTAAAATAGAGGTGCCCGGTTGCGTCCTGAAATCAGACCGGTCGAACGCGCGTTTTAAAGGCGAGGGGGAACTGGGCCCCACCCTGAACCTCGACCTCAAGCTCACCGGCGAGCGGCTGGTGGTGGACGAGCTGTTGCCCGAACCCGATG
>QJWD01000347.1 GCA_003235465.1 Nitrospirota bacterium
GGGGTGGATAGCGGTACAAGGCCTCAGGTGAATCTTCGTCCGGATGGTCGGGAAATGGGGCCCTGGCTGCGGGGCCAGGGGCCGGTCAGGGGTTGTGCTTGATATGAATGGGGATCGAAACGCCGTAGACGACATCGAGGTTGACCTTCAGGTCTTTTGTCTCCTCGGCGCCGGGTTTGTTCTCGGGGGCGGGGGGAATGGCCTGCACCATCAGCCGCGCGGTGTATTCTCCGGCCGGGGCGTCGGCAGGTTTCCTCAGGAAAATTCTCACCGTCTGCGTTTCGCCGGGGGCGAGCTTGGTGCGGCGCGGGCTGAAACGGATCCACTCCTGCGCGTCCTTGCCGGGGTCGGTGGCGAGGAGCGGCACCAGGGTGATGCGGTAGGTGGTCGTCTCGTCGCCCTTGTTCAGGATCATCGTCGTGCCCGAGCGCGTGCGCCCTTCGAAGGTCACCTTGGTCGGCGCGAGCAAGAGGCCCTCGCCATAAATTTTTTGTGCGGCCTCTCCCGAAAAGGCGAATAGCCGGCTGGCCGCGATGAGCCCGATGAGGGCGAAGCCGGTGAGGGAGCGTTGAAACGGATTCATGGCCTGAGTTTTCATTTGATGCCGCGGAAAAAGTTTGCGCCGGCGGCCGGACGCATCCGGCGAAGCGCGAGTAACCCGTTGATTTTTAGCTGGTTAAGATGTTCAGGATAGCAGATCGCGGGGCCCCGGGCAATCGAAAAATAGCGGGCCCGGCCCTGGGAGGCGGCGCGGCTGGAGAGCCGGCCGACGGGCCAGGGGGATGCCCGAGGCTCGTCGAAAACGGGGCGCGGTATGCACCGGGCGGGTGCGCGCGGGAAAGCGGAATGTTTAAGGACGAATTATTTGATCGCCGCCAAGCACTCGTCCTCGATCTCCTTTTTGCCGATGAGGTCGCACTTCTTCTTGTTCTGTTCGATCACCGCGTGACACAGGTTTTTCAGGTCGCGGTTGCGAACCAGAGAGCAGTAGTAAGAGCTGTGGTCCTTGTTCTGGTAGCGGTTTTTCTCCAGCGGATCGCCTTCGCCGCGGTCGTTCATTTTCGCCATGCAAATGTTCCTGCGGTCGGCATCCTGGATCTTGTCGCATTCAGAATTGTCGGGCACCCCCGCCAAAGCGTTCAGGGGAAGAAAAACCAGGGCAAAAAGACCTAAGCACAACCATCCTTTAACCGACCGCATAACCTCTCTCCTGTTGGGTGTTGAGACAAAGTGAACCTCCTTAACCTTATTTCAAAGCTCCCACCGGCGCAAGTAAAAATTTACCCCGCCGCCGCGGCGGAAGGCTTTATTCGTATGGCGATAGGGCGATCCGCGCTTCGCCGTTGTGGGCCACCGGGCGCCGGAGAGTGGGGAGGGCCATTCATCGTTTATTTTTTTCCCGCATGCGGGTATGATGGGCGAACTACCAGAAAAAACGGATGCTCGGGCTCCCTGGAAGGCGATGATATGCCGTCCTGGCGGATCCGGGAAATCTGGATTACAGGAAGGAGAAACGGGGGTGAAAATCGCAGCCGGGAGCGTGACCATTTTGCTTATACCCCTGTATCTTTTGGGTCTTGGCCGTTTGGCCACGGCGGGGGAGGTGGTGTTCCAGGCCAAGGTGCCGACCCTGTCGAACATGGCTTCCTCGTACGCCGAGGGCGAGAAGCCGCCTGAGCTTACGGAACGGGTATTGCCCGGAGAACTGTTCGACCCGCCGCTGGATGCGCCGCCGGTGAAAAAAGCCGGAGCCGACCAAAGCACCGTGGCCAAGGCGTTCGCCACGGAAAAGGCGGCGATCATTTCTGATGATGAGGAATGGATCCTCTCCAATTGGGTGGCGGAGGAACGGGAGACTATCAGAAAATTTCTCGGCAATCCTGAGATGAGAGAAAAAAACCGCGACTTCATGGCGAGCCATCAGGACATGAAGATATCTGGCATCGTCGAGCTTAAGGGCCATGCCCTTGTTCTTATCACCGGGCAGGGGATGGTGTTTTCCTATAAAAATGTTGAGGGCCGCTGGCTTCGCACCAATGCGCTGTTCGCCGATGAAGATTTTGGCGTGGTGTTTTCCGCCTGGCGGCTTAACGGGAACGTGTTTGAGCGTTGATGCGGGTGAAACCCGGCCGAAAGGAGGGAAAGACATGATGCTTTGCAACCTGATTGTTGCGCTGGCGCTCACGTTTATTTTTGCAAGCCCCGTGCAGGCGGAGATTTTCAAGTGGACGGACGAAAATGGCAAAATCCACTACACCGACGACATTGGCATGGTGCCTGATGAGGAGCTGGAAAAATCGGAGGTTTTGCGGGAAGATTCCAACAAGAGCCAGAGCGGGAAAAAGGGCAAGCAGCCGGGCAGCGGACAGAACCGGGGCTACGATAACCAGAAGCAGAAAGAATGCCTTGCGGCTTGCGCGAAAACGCCCCACTTCAACAAGCTGTGCAAGCAGAGATGTGGGGTGGAATGAGGGAGATGAATTCACCGGGCCCCGGTTTCGGTAACGCGAGGCCCGTGTTCCTTGAGGGGCGATGACGATGCGCTGGTGCAATCTAAAAAGCCTTACACGGGTGGGAGCGGCGGCGCTCCTGATCCTGTTCGCCCAGGCGCTTTCAGCCTGCGGCGATGCCGATAAAGCCGATGTTCCGCGCGGGGAGACCGAGGAGGAAGCGGGCCTGAAGCGGGAAATCCTGGATGTGGAGCGCCGGCTCGACGGGTTGCAGAGCAAGGTCAAGGAAGTGATGGAGGGGTTGAAAGGCGAGGATACAGAGGAGAAGCCATCGGCGGATGTCGCCGCTGAAAAAGCGGAGACACCGAGCGAGGAGTTGCAAAGGGTGATGGAAAGCCTCGAAACACCCATTGGGGCCGAAGCGCCGGAAGAACACGCCGCTAAGCAGGGTGAGGAAACCAGGCAGGGTGAGGAAAATCCCGAAGCCCCGGTTGCCAAAAGCCAGCCCGAGATAAAACCCGCTCACCCGGGCGAAGAGGTGAAGAGCGGCACCGGCAAGCCGGAAGCCCCGGTCGTGGCGGCGTCGCCAAAGATTCTCCCCCCGTTGCCGGAGGAGCGCCCGGCGCAAGCGGCGCGCAAAACGGAGCCTGCCGCCGAAGCCGGAACGCCCAAGGCCAGGCCGTCACAGCCGGTTGAAGAAACGAAAAAGGACACGCAGGAAAAAGCCGCCGCCGAGGTGGCGAAAACGCCCGCGCCCGCCCCGGAACCGGCTCCGGCGGTGAAAATAATAGATGATCTCAACCATTTCGATCTCGGCCTTATCGAATGGCGGCAGAACAACCTGCCCGCCGCCATCGTCCATTTCAAAGCGGCGATCGCCTCCGAGCCGGCCAACGCCCACGCCTACTGGAACCTGGCGCTGGTGTACGACCAGCAAGGCGAGGGAACAAAAGCCATCCGCATGATGGAGGAGGCGGAAAAAATCTACAAAAATTTCGGGGATCAGGAAGACATGCTAAAAGCCAGGGACCACCTGCTAAGCTGGCACGAGAAGTACGGCGACGGGCCGGGGATGGCTAATCGAGGGAAATCTTGAGCAGGCGGCTAATCTTGGCCATCAGGTTTTCCGCATCGACGGGCTTGATGATGTAGTTGCGGATGCCCATCGTCATGGCTTCCAGAATCTTGCTCTTGCTCGCGTCGGCGGTGATCATGAGAAAAGGGATGTCCTTGAGCCGCGCGTCCTCGTGCAGTTTCCTGAAGAAGTCGAAGCCGTTCATGCCTGGCATGTAGAGGTCGGAGATTATCAGGTCCACCGGTTCCGCCTCCAGAAGGCGCAGCGCCTCGGGCGCGTCTTCCGCTTCCACGGGGTGGAGAATCCCCAGTTTTTTAAGGTAAAGGCGAATCAGGTTTCGGGTGTCCACATCGTCTTCTACGATCAGGACGCGATGCGCCTTCAGGGTTTCCTTGGGGGCGGTGGGTGTGGCGGTGCTGTTGGTTGGCATGCTGAATTCGCGGGAGCCGCCCCACAGAGGGGGATCAAGTGGAGGAGACTGTTGCCAGCTGCAGGGCGGCTCTCGCTTTCCGGTTCATTTTGGTTCGAGGTGTTGCTCCCGAATGATTTCATTCTCGCAGCTCGGTATGGCAACGGCGTCAAGACCGTGTCACGGTTGTTCAACAAAGCGGTTGGTTGCAAGATAGGCCGGCGCTGGCCGCGCGCGGCGGCGCTGGCCTGGAACACGCCCCGTCCGGCATTGCGAAAATCGCTGAAAAAGCGTATGATTCTCCACTAAACAAATGCTTAAGGTCGGGGGTGGCCTGCCGCCCCGATCCCGATGGAGGGTTTCGGGCCTGCCCTGACTCTCAACTGACATTTCTGGGAGGGGAAATGCGTTGGATGACGATTGCGGCGACGATGTGCTTGTTCCTGTTGCAGGGCGCGCCAGCCCGTGCCCTGGAGCCTCTGCCCGATTATAATGGGCTGTACCTGATCCAGCACTGCCACAATGAAAGGGACGCCTTCGTGCGCGGATTTTGCCTGGGCTACATCCGCTCCGTGGTCGACCTGATGATGGATTCCGAAGTCTACACGGTGGAGAAGCCGCACTTTTGCCTGGGGGATACCCCGCTCAAGGATTGGCGCGTGGCCGTCCTCGATTGGATCAAGAAGCGCCCCGACGAATACCACACCTCCTCGCGAAAAGTCATCGTTCAAGCCTTGAACGAGAGTTTCCCCTGTACCCCATGACCCGCTTAACCCCCCGCTTGCTGGCGGGGATTGCCTTCACGCTTTTCATCTTCAGCCTGTCCTGCGCTTCCTGGGAACCCCGGAACGAAGTGTTCCCGCTACGCGGCGACTACAACAACCAGTTCTACAAACGTCACCCGCGCAATTTCAAGCTGACCACCGTCGCCCATTGGGCGCATGGAAGCATCGCCGACGTTCTCATCGAAACGCCGCCAGACCCCACCCGGGCCGACCGGCTGTTTTTCGAGCGCGCGCGCGAGTATTTGAATCATCCGCCGGAAACGGAACCGCACCAGGAGTACGTCAGCCCGCGCCTTGCCCGGCTGGCCTGGCGGGCGATTCAGGTGATCGACTGGACGCACCAATTGCACGAGCAGCTGTACGACATTCTCGCCGATCCCACGATTGCCGCGGCGGACAAAAAGCGCTGGATCGACCGGTCGGTGGATTATTACCTGGCCGAGCCCGCGATGGCGTTCAGCCCCGCGCCGTTCGAGGAGGTGATCATGAACCGTGTAAGGCCCATGGCCCAGCCCTGGTTCGGCGCGTTTCGCAAGGATTACAGAAGCGCGACGTCGCTGTTCAAGGCCTTTCACTGGTGGCACCCGGCGGTGTACGAGGCGCAACTGCTATACCCCGGCGCGGAGGAACAGAAGCGCGCCATCCTCGCAGTGGACGGCCTGTTCTGGAACCAGGTTCTCGCGGAATTTCCAAAACGGATGCTGCTCTCGCGCGAGGTCATGCCGCGGTTTTCCCGGCTTGCGCCCGAAGCGGCGAACATCTTCGATAACCTGCACATGTTTCACGGCGTCGTCTACGACATCCTCGCCTCGCCAGAAATCACCGACAAGCGGGCGGAGATTTACCGCAATATCGATCTCATGCTGGCAAGGCCGGGAGACAGGAACCTCGCCGCCGATTTCCCCACCCCCCAGGCGGAGGTGGACCCGCTGGGATACTCCGAGGCCATGAAGGGTGAAGCGGGGGAGATGGCGCGCATCATGGGGCACGGTCATCATGGACACTAGAGGGCGGGCCGCGACGCGATTTTTGCTGACGGTGGTGTGGCTGCTCCTGCTTGCCGGCGTCGGCCGCGCGGCGGACCACAGCAACCTCGAGCAGGATGCCCCCGCTAGGGTGGAGGACGCGTATCCGGTTCCCCACCGTGCGGTTGAGCTTATGGTCTCCGGCGCGTACGAGCACGCCGGAGCGGAAGGCCGCCATGCAGGCGTGTTGGAGCCGGAGCTCAAATGGGGCGCGGCGAAAAACACCCAGGTGGCGCTCGCGGTTCCCCTTGTCTTTCAGGGCGACGGCGGGATGGAGGACAGCGGCAACCTGGCGTTTGAAGGCTTGTACAATTTCACCGTGGAAACCCCGCTGTGGCCGGCGCTGGCTTTGAAAGCCGAGTTCGAGCTGCCCACGGGGGTCGATGCGTCGGGCGTGGACATCGCGGTCACCGCCATCGCCACGCGCGGCTTCGGCAGCCACCGCTTTCATCTGAATGGCATTTTCAGCCACCACGGCGAGGCGGAGCCCGGCGAAAGGGAGCACCGCTACGGCGTCGGCGTGGGTTACGATCACCCGCTTGGCCTCGATCATCTTTTCGTGGCGGATTTTTTTGTCGACCGCTCGCCGCTGACAGGCGGCGATGAGGAATTCACCGGCCACCTCGGCGTGAGAAAACAACTCAACCCCTGGTCGGTGCTGGCGCTCGGTGTGGGAACCGGCTTCGGATCGGGGCGAACACCCGATCTCCGCCTGACGGTGGCTTTGCAGTGGAGCCTGTGATGAGCCGTGCCGCTATTGCGAGGTGGGCGAATGGCTTATGAGATTCGTTTGGGCGGGAGGGTATTTGCGCCTGAGCGGTTGTTTTTGATCGGCAAGAATTACGCCGAGCATGTGAGCGAACTGGGCGACCCGCCCGCCGCTTCGCCTGTCGTGTTCATGAAGCCGGCAAGCTGCCTGGTGCCGCCGGGGGCGGCGGTGCGCATGCCCGGCCACGGAAAGGTGCTGCACCATGAGGTGGAGGTGGTGGCGCTCATCGGCGAGGGAGGCCGCGCCATCCAGGAGAGCGAGGCCCTCGGTCATGTCGCCGGCTACGCCCTCGGCGTGGACCTCACGCTGAGGGATGTGCAGAAGCGGCTGAAAGCGGGAGGCCAGCCCTGGGAGCTGGCGAAGGCGTTCGACGAGAGCGCGCCGCTCGGGCCCTTCACCGCTTCTGAGGGGTTGGACGCCCGCGGCATTTCTTTTTCCTGCTCGGTCAACGGCGAGGTGCGCCAGCAAGGCAGGACAGCAGACATGATCTACCCGCTTAGCCGCATTATCCGCGAGCTGAGCGGCGTGTGGGCGCTGAAAGCCAGCGACCTCATCTTCACCGGAACCCCCGCCGGGGTGGGCCCGGTATTTTCGGGTGACGTGCTAAGGGTAGAAAGCCCACAGCTCGCAAGCGCCGAGTGGCGCTTTGTGGCGGCGGTGTAAAGCGGGTTCCTGTTCAGGAGGCGAGGGGTGAGCGAAATCGAAAAACTGAAGGGAGAGCTTAAGGGCCGCCCGCAGGATCCCGAATTGCATTTCAAGCTCGGCCTCGCCTTGTTCGACGCGGGCGAGACCGAGGCGGCGCGCGCCAGCCTGGTGGAGGCGGTGCGCCTCAAGCCCGGCTGGGCGGAGGCGCATTTTTATCTCGCCAAGGTGTTCGACGTGCTGAAGCGCTACGACAAAATGCTCGACGCCTTCCGCGAGGCGGCCTGGCTCAAGCCCGAATGGGCGGAGGCGCATTTCAACCTGGGTCTCGCCCTCTTGATGCTGGGCGACGCCGAGGAAGCCCTGGGGCCGTTCAAGCAGGCGGTGGAGATAGACCCCGGGTGCCTGGGCGCGCACAAGGGCCTGGGCATCGTGTACGGCATGCTGGGGGACCATGAGGCCGCCCTTCGCCATGCCACCCTCGCCGAACGGCGCGGGGATGGCGCGGCCTGAAGGGCGCGCCGGCAGCCCGCCATGCCGCTCATGCCCGGCCTGATCCTGATTCTGTTCTTCCTGGCCACGCCCGTGGCCCACGCCGCACCGGCCGGGGGCGACAAGACGTTCGACCAGTTCCGAAGCGCCATCCACGCCCGCATCGCCGAGCAGCAGGCGGCCATCGAAAAAAATCCCGATGACTGGGAGGCGCACTTTCAGCTCGGCCTGTCCTACATGGCGCTCGGCCGGCACAAGGAGGAGATCGCCGCTTACGAAGAGGCGGTTCGCCTCAAGCCGGATTTTGCCGACGCCTATTACAACCTGGGCTCCGCGTGGGATATTCTGGGCGACGGCGAACAGGCGGTGCGGGAGACCCGGCGGGCGCTGTTCTGGTACAACGCGCACAGGGACCACCGGGGCAGCCGGAAGGCTCTCCGCGAGCTTCGGCGGCTTGAAAACAAATACCCGCCGGACGCGGGCAAGAGGGAGTAGACAGGCGTGCCCTGGAGCGGGTGGCGCGGGCTCGCCTGGGGTGGCCGGGGTTCGATGCGCCCCCAGGCGGTGGGCCGGCTATTCGATGAGGAGGTGCCAGCAGGCGGGGCCTTGCTAACCCACCTGAGCCGAGCGCTGGGCCCCGGGCATTCGCTCTTGCTCTTTCTTAAGCAACTCGCGCGCCGACAGCAGGTCCACCGATCGTTCGCGCACGGTGGTTTCGAGAAAATCGATGTGCTCAATCATTGCCGCCTGCAGCGCCCGCACTTCGAGGAGGTTGCGGATACGCAGGGTGATTTCCAGAAAATTGAACGGCTTGGTGAGAAAATCCCGGCAGCCGGCTGCAAGGGCGCGCAGGCGGGTGGCCTGATCGGCGTTGGCGGTCAGCACCAGGATGGGGACGGTTCCCTGCGGGTCGAGAACCTATAATTTCTCCATGACTCCAAAGCCGTCGAGGTGCGGCATCATGATGTCCAGCATCACTAGGTCGGGCTTGAATTCGCTGAAGGTGGGCGCGGCCTGCCTGGGGTCGGTGAGGCTTTTAACGTTGTTGTATTTTAGTTGCGCCAGCATCTGCTCCAGCATGCTGATGTTGGCGGGTGTGTCATCGATGATGAGAATGTGGGATTTTTGAATATCCTGGTTTGAAATCATGTCGTCGTGCCTGTGGTTATTTGTTGATAGAAGATGTGTTGCAGGCTTTGCCCAAGTATTTGTCCACGATCTCGAGAAAGTTGTCGACCTCGATGGGTTTGGTGATATAGCCTTCGAAGCCTTCCTCCAATGCCCGGTCGATGTCCGCCCGCATGGCGTTGGCGCTGATGGCGATAACCGGGATGTGCCGGGTCCCCTCGTCGGCCTTGAGCAATTTGAGCGCCGCCATGCCATCCATTTCCGGCAGGTGCATGTCCATCAGGATGAGATCGGGCTTGTGATTCTGGACGAGCTCGAGGGCGGGCCGCACCCTTTCGGAGACAAGCAGGTGGATGTTGCCGCGCGAAGCGATCAGTTCCTCGACCAGGCGCAGGTTGGCCGGGTTGTCTTCGACGTATAGCAAGGTGCTCGCCTGTGGGATCGGGCGGGGCGCGTCCGGTATCTTCACGGGTGATCTGGCGCTGGCGGGGGATTCGGGATCCTTGCCGCAAGGCAGTTCCACCTCAAAGGCGCTTCCCTCGCCAACCGTGCTGTGAACGCGGATTTTGCCCGCCATGAGTTCGATGAGGTTCTTCGCAATGCTTAGGCCGATGCCCGTGCCTTCAACCTGGCCCTGATCGGCGCCCAGCCGGTTGAAGGGTTCGAACAGCCGGTCCATTTTATTGCTGGCGATGCCGTGCCTGGTATCGCGGACGCGGAACACCAGGCGGTTCACCCCGGTGTTCTCGCACTCGAGGGTGAGGGTGCCGCCTTCCCGGTTGTATTTGACGCCGTTCGACAGCAGGTTGAGGAGAATTTGCTTAAGCCGCGTCCTGTCTCCCCGCACCCAGCGGTTTCCCGTGCCCTGGCAGAGATGCACCAGGCGGATGCCGCGCTCATCTGCCAGGGGTTTAATCCATTGCAGGGCTTCGTCGAACAGCGGGCTCATGTCCACGTTTTCGATGGAAAGCGAAAGCTTGCCGGATTCCACGCGCGACAGGTCGAGCACCTCGTTGATGAGTTCGAGAAGGTGGTTGCCGGCCTTCAGGATTTCCCCCACGCGTGTCCGCTGCGCATCGCTCAGGGGCTCGCTCAGGTCGTATTCCATCAACTGTCCAAATCCAAGGATGGCGTTCATCGGTGTTCTCAGTTCGTGGCTCATGCGCGATAAAAATTCCGATTTGGCCTTGTTCGCCACCTGCGCC
Organism: Nitrospirota bacterium; assembly: GCA_003235465.1. The sequence goes on from QJWD01000347.1 coordinate 9,981, forward strand.
CGGTCCCGTGCCTGTTGCAACTCCTCGTTAACCTGCTTGAGGTCGCGCATCGAGCGGTTGATTTTCTCAACCATCGATTGAAACGAATTAGCCAGATCGCCCACCTCGTCGCTGGATTCAACGCGGATGGCGATGCGATCGTTGCCGGCGGCGTATTCGATGACGGCGCGTTTGAGTGCGAGAATAGGCCGGGTGATTCTCTGGCCGATCAGGATCGAAAGAAAGATGCCGATGATGAACATCCCCATGCTGACGTGCAGACTGGTCTTGGTGTTCTGCGCGATGCTTTTATTCATATCGGCAAGCGAATATCCGATGATTAGCATCCCATAGGATTTTTTTTCATAACGGACGGGAACCGCGAGGTTACGGACGGGAACCGCGAGGTTTATGAAATCGCCGTTGTTCCGCAGGTGACGGTCGTTCAGCAGGCGGGGGATATCGAGCAGGAGATTGCCGGGGTTGTGGCTGGCGATTTCCCCGCCTTCCTCGTCGAGCACCACCAGGAAGGCCAGGTTCTTATCGGCCTTCGCCCAATCGAGGGCCTGCAGGATAACGCCGTAATGGTTGAGCTCCCGCCCCGTACCCACGCCGAGGGCCACCATCTCGGCCATGCTTTGAACCTTGTTGTTCAGAGTGTCGTGGGCGTACCTCTTGTACTCGGAGGGGTAGTACAGAAAAATAAAACAGGATATGAAGCCCAGAATGAGGGCGACCGAGGCGAGAAATTTGTGCTGGATGGACATGTTCAGGGCGCGCTGGGCCGTTGAATGCGAACAACGCGCACCGAATCGTCGAATTCCGCTTCGCTTGCGCTCACCAGGGCGATGCCGTTAGGCGTGTCATGAATGAACGCCAGCGCTTCACCGGTGCTGGCGTAGGACTTGGGCGGCCGGGAAAATTTGTTCATGAAAATGGCCCGCAGGTAAAACTTGAACAGGTCCGTGGAAGAGCTTTTCCTGAACACCTCATTGAGCAGAACCTGCATGGCCGGGCTCTTTTCCGGCGGCAGGAACAGCTCGATGGCCTCGCCGTTCGCCCACACCTTCCGGTCCCCCTGATTAATGTCCCGGAGTTCCTTCAGGGTCAGGGGCTTCATGTCCTGGCTTCGGCTGACGATGGCGACCACATCCTCCGCCCGCGCTTCAGCCAGAAAGGCCGGGGAGGCGAGGTGGGCCATGAACAGACAGAGGGCGAGAATGCCGGGGGTGAATGTATTTTTCACTTTCATTGCAAGGTTCGTGGTTAAAAGGTGAAGGATACCTGCAGGACGCCGGTGTGTTCCGGTCCCAGGTCGCTGTCCAGATAGCGGTATTCGGTTTTTACCGCCGCGTAAGTAAAAAGGTCGAAACGAATGCCCAGGGTCTGCTGCCGGGCGGTGGCCGTGTTCGCGAAAAACGTGTCACCCGATTCGATATTGAGAAAATCGAAACGGTAATAGGGTTTGATCCAGTCGAAGGCGTAGGCCAACTGGGCGTAACCGCCGTCGTGCTGGCTGTCGCCTTCGATGGATTGATGGTCGATAATGAACCACTCGGCGATGGCTTCCAGCGAATCGTCAACGTAGCGGGCGTTGATGCCGGCGATGATCTCCTGCGTTTGCTCGAACCGCCCGACGCTTGCATCCTCCGGGATGTGGTCGAACAGGACGCTCGCGCCAACGCCGAACCCCGGCAGCGCCGCGGGTTCAAAGGTGGCGAGGAGCGAGAGCATCTTGCTGTCGTTGTCGTCGCCGGAGAGCTTGAGCGAATCGGTGGTTCGGCCGCGGCCGTTGGCGACGTTGGCGATGTAGATCAGGTCGCCGGCCTCAAGGCCGAAACGGCCGGAAAATTCCGCGCCGATGAAATGCACCGGAAGAAAGCCGCCCTCATCCTCCAGCTCGTAAACCAGCGGACGGCCGGTGGTGGTTTGCAGCCAGACGCCGTGATGAAAGGCCTGGTTCCAGTAGCCGAGCCCGGTGTGGCCGCGGCCGAGGGATACGGCAAGCGCGTCGGAGTGCTGGTATTTCAGGAGAAGACGCTCGACGTCGAGCCCGTTTTCGCCGTCCTCGTCGAACTCGATGAGAACTTCGGACAGGAAGCTCAGATTGCTGGCGAGGCGCGAGTTGATGAACAGATCGAGATCACCGATGGCGAAATGATTGCCGTCGTCGTTGGCCTCGTATTGCAGGTGGCCAAAGCCGCGCCATTTCAGTTTCGGGGGCTCGAGTCCGCCGCCGTTATGAGGCGCGGGAGAGAGATGACCTTTCAGATGGCTGACCTCGCGCTTCAAGGAGGAAATCTCGCCCGCATTTTCATCCGGGCTGTTTGCCGCCGCCGGTGGCGGGGCGGTGAAGAGAAATAATGCTCCCAGTATGAACCCGAGAGCGGCCAGAGACGGGGACTGGCCAATGAAGCTTGCCGATGTGGATGGGTTGAAGTGTGAATTCATGGTTATTCTCTTTGCTTAAGGGAGTAGGGGTGCACCGGGCGAGCGGCGGCCCACCAGGAGCATTAGAACAACCGGTCAAAATAACCGGATCATCAAAATGTTGTCAGCCGGGATGCCACGGCATGCAACGCGATATCAATAATTCGCGTTAATTTAAGCGTTTTGCGGACAAGCGCGGGCCTTGGCCCGGGGGCAAAGGTCGCATCGCCATCGGCCATATAGTGTTATCGGCCATAAATCCTTATTTATTAGTTAATTGAGCGAATATTTTCGCGGTGCGGATGGGGACTGGGGAGCCAATTAAGGCTACTTTCCGGATGCGTCGGGGCGGTTTTTAATGGTGGGCGTTTATTTAGGGTAAGAATTCCCGATGGCGGGATGTTCCCGCGCCACCGGTTGCGGGGCTAGCGGTGCGGAAAGAGATGGATGGCCGTGGCCTTCACGGAAAGCTCGACGGCGGCTCCGGCGGCGAGGTTCAGCGCCGACAGGGCCTCGCGGGTGATGAGGGCGTCGGCGGTGAAGCCGCAATCCACTGCCACCCGAACCAGCGACTCCTCGTGGCGGATACTCAGGACGCACGCCGAAAGCCGGTTGCGGGCGCTGGTTTCGGGCGCGCCGCCGGCTTGCAGGGTGATGTCCTCGGCGCGGATGCCGATCATCACCGGGCCGGGCGCCAGGTCGCCCGCCACGGCGGTGAGCGCCTTGCCGCCCGCCTCGAGGTGGGCGAGGCCGCCTGCGGTTTCCGTGAGGGTGCCGGGAAAGACGTTTTCCATGCCGACGATCTCGGCCACCCTTCTGCTCGCCGGGTGGCTGAACACCTGGGCGATGGAGCCGTCGGCAAGCACTTGCCCTTCATCGAGGACGAGCATGCGGTCGCCCAGGCTGAGCGATTCGGTGCGGTCGTGGGTGACGACGACGACGGGCAGGTGAAACGGCGCGATGAGGTCCCGCAGGGTTCGGCGCAGCTCGAGGCGGGTGGGCTGGTCGAGGGCGGAGAGCGGTTCGTCGAGCAGGAGCAGCCGGGGCCGCCGGGCGAGGGTGCGCGCCAGCGCCACGCGCTGTTTTTCACCGCCGGAGAGGCCGGGAACCTTGCGCCGCCCGAGCGCCTCGAGGTCGAACTGCTTCAGCATTTCGCCGACGCGCTGTTTTTTTTCTTCGGCGCTCAAACCGGGGAGGTGGTAGCCGATGTTTTCCTCGACGCTCATGTGCGGGAACAGCGCGACATCCTGCGTGAAGTAGCCGAGGCGGCGTTGTTGCGGCGGCAGGAACAGGTTCCGCTCGCCGTCGAACCAGGTTTCCCCGGCAAACCGCAGGCGGCCGCGGTCGGGCCGCGTGAGCCCGGCGAGGCATCTTAAAACCGTCGTCTTGCCGGAGCCGGAGGGGCCGAACAACACCGTCCAGCCGCCGGCGAGGGGCAGCGTCGCCTTGAACGCGATCCGCCGGCCGGGGAAGTCCTTGACGATGTCGATCAATAATTCTTCGGCCATGCAGCCCATACCTTTCTGTTCACCGCGTAGACCACGGCGAGGATGACAAAGGAGAACACGAGGAGCAGGAGCGAGGTTTGCCCGGCTTCCGTGTATTCGAGAGTCTGCACATGGTCGTAAATCGAAATCGAAACCACGCGCGTTTGGCCGGGGATGTTGCCGCCGACAAGCAATACCACGCCGAACTCGCCCAGCGTGTGGGCGAAGGATAAAACGCCGCCGGTGATGAGGCCGGGAACCGACGCCGGGAGCACCACGGTGGCGAAGGCCTTGGCGCGCGAGGCGCCGAGCACCCAGGCGGCCTCGCTCTGCCTTGGGTCCACCTGTTCGAACGCCGAGAGAAACGGTTGCACCGCGAACGGCAGGCTGTAGAGGATCGAGGCCAGCACCAGGCCTTCGAAGCTGAAGGGCAGGGTGCTGCCGAACACGGAGAGGTAAAGCGAGCCGAGAAACGACTGCGGGCTGATGGCGACGAGGATGTAATAACCGAGAACGGTGGGCGGCAACACGATGGGAAGCGCAACCAGGGCTTCCACTAGAAATTTGCAGCGGCTTTTGCTCTGGCTCAGCCAGCCCGCGAGCGGCACGCCGATGGCGAACAACAGCGCCGTCACCACCGTCGCGAGTTTCAGCGAAAGCAGGAGGGGTTCAAGGCTCACGGCGAGGCTCCGGCTAGGGGTCGAAAGCCGTAGCGCGCGAGCGCCTTTTGCCCGGCTTCCCCGGTGAGGAAGCTAAGGAAGGCGCGGGCGGCTTCGGGGTTTTTACCGTTTTTGAGCAAGAGGCAGCCCTGGCGGATGGCGTCGTGGTTTGCCTCGGGAATTTTCCAATAGGTTCCAAGCGCCATCATTTTTTCCGTACGCGCGAGCGACAGGGCGATGAGGCCCGCTTCCGCCGCGCCGGTGTGCACGAACTGCGCCGCCTGCGTGATGTTTTCGCCCTGGATCAACTTGGCCAGGACGCGCTCGTGAAGCCCGGATTTTTTCAGCACCTGGATGGCGGCGCGGCCGTAGGGGGCGTGCCGGGGATTGGCGATGGCGATTTTCCTCACGCGTGGGTCGAGAAGGAGGTTCAATTTTTTCGTGCGCGGGTCGAGGCCCGTGCTGTGTGGCGTCCACAGCACCAGCCGGCCCGCGGCATAGGGCACGGCGGTTTCGCCGGAGAGGGCGTGTGGCCCGAGTTTTTCCGGGTAGTCCATATCCGCCGAGAAAAAAATATCGAACGGCGCGCCGTGGCTGATCTGTGCATAGAAATTGCCCGACGAGCCGAAGGCGAGGCGCACCTCCGTGCCGGGGTGCGCGGCGTGAAAGGCGGGCAGGAGATCCTCGAACACGAACTTCATGCTCGACGCCGCCGCCACCAGAAGCGGCGGCTTGGCCCGGGCCGGGGAAGTTATAAACGCGGCGAGCAGAGCGCAGGCGACAGCCAGGGTTTTCAAAGGAGCCATGGGGGGTACCCGTCTTGCGCGGGTCAGATGCCGCGTCCGGTAAAAGGGTCTGAAAGCATATCGTTGTATATCATAAAACATAACGATATGTCAAGGCTGGGGCCTTGCAATCGGTCGGCGGGCGGGATAGTATTGTCCACCATGGACGACCGTTTCGAGCTTTTAAGGCAGCGTTTGCGCGTGATCCGCGACCGTTTGGACCCCGACGAGCAGGCCTACTTCGGCCCCCTCATCGAGAGCTTTTCCGGCGGCACGTCGGAGTTTCAGCGCATCATGCGGGACTTGGGTAAATTCGGCGCGAAAATTTCCGACGGGTCGAAATTCGAAGTGTACCGCGAGGTGCAGCACCTGTTCGAGGACGCCAACCGCAAGCC
>QJWD01000098.1 GCA_003235465.1 Nitrospirota bacterium
ATCGGATTCAGGACCTATGTCCGCTACGAAGCGGGCGAACGCGATGCGCCGATTTCCGTCCTCATCAAAATCGCCCGCCTAGGCAACCTGTCGCTCGACCGGCTGCTGACCACCAAGGTGACGCCGGAGGACCTGGACATCCCGGACACCGAGAAGCCGCCGGCGGTCATGAAGAACCCCGAGGTCATCTGCGGCAGCATGGATGAAGGCCGCCTCAACTTCAAGGGCGTGAGAACCGACTACCTCATCACCGCGAGCTCCTCGGAGAAAAAGCTCCTCACCCAGTTCCGCAAGCTCGACCGCGCCGGCCGCGATAACTACCTGCTCGACCTCGAGTGGATGCTCAGCAACCCGCGCGCCCTGAAGAAGACCGGACGCGGCAAGAAGGTGTCGCGCAAAACCCAGAAAGCGAAAAACGCCGCCCACCTGAAACGCATGGTGAAGGGGATCCCCAAGATCACCGTTCGCGGCTGATTTTCACTTGCGCAGGAAGCGGCGGAGCAGGTCGTCCATCTCGAACAGGAGGGCGATGGGCCTGCCGTGCGGGCAGGTGTAGGGCATCTCGGCGGCCATCAGTTCGCCGATCAGGCTCCGGATCTCATCCAGGCCCAGGGTGTGGTTCACCTTGATGGCGTTTCGGCAGGACATCATGATGAGAATCTCGTCGTATTTCGCCTCAAGCGCCTCGGCATCCCTCGCTTCGGGCAGGCGCTCGGCGACGGCTCTTAGCACCTGTTCGGGGTCGTCGTTCTTGAGCAACGCGGGCACGGCGCGCAGGAGAAAGCCGCTCGTCCCGAAGGGCTCCATTTCCAACCCCAGGCTTCTCAGCCACTCCAGATGATCGGCCAATAGCGCCGCATCAGCCGCGGGAAATTCCAGCGACGCCGGAAACAAGAGCTGCTGCACCTCCACCCGTTTCGCCTCGGCCGCTTTCTTGAATCGCTCGTACAGCACCCGCTCGTGGGCGATGTGCTGATCGACGACGAGAATCCCGCGTTTCCCCTGCATGACGATGAACGACCTGTCGAGCTGGCCGAGCGGCTCGAATTCTGAGTAGATGACCTCCGAAACCGCTGTGGGCCTGAGTTCCGCCGCTTCCACGCCGCGAAAGGGCGCGGGCGACTCGCGGTACAGGCCGCTAAGCGCCCGCGAGACCTCGGCGTACTGCTGTTTCCTGTAAACCTCGGCCACCGGTTCGAACCGGCTCGCCGGGGAACGCGCCTCGGGCCCGGCGGCGCGGGCCAGGCGCAAGTCTGCCGCCTGTTCAGCCACACGGGCGCCTGGGTCTTCGGCGGGCTCGCCGGCGTAGGGCTTCGGCAAGAGCGGCCCCTTTTCGCCGCGGCCGAGGCCGCTTCGCACCGCGCTCGAAACCAGGTGGTGCACCTCCTGCTGAAAGGCGAAGCGGACTTCGTTCTTGCTCGGGTGCACGTTGACGTCGAGCAGGCGCGGGTCCATGGTGAGAAAAAGAAAGATCACCGGGTGCCGCCCCTTGGGCAGAAGGTGGCTGTAGCCCTGCTGCGTCGCATGCAGGACGACCTTGTCGCGAATCGGCCGCCCGTTGACGAAGCAGTACTGCGCCTGGCGCGAGGCGCGGGTGTACACCGGGCTCGAAACGTAGCCGTCCAGGCGGTACGCCCCCTCCTCGCTGTGGACCCGTACCAGCTCGCGCGCGAGCTCCGCCCCGAACAGCTCGGCGATGCGGTACAGCTTCTCCTCGGTGGGCAGGGTATCGAGAACCTTGCGGCCGTTGTGCGAGAGGGTGAAATGGATTTCCGGATGGGCGAGCGCCTGCTGCGTCACCACCTGGTTGATGTAGGAAAACTCGGTGCCGTCGTTCTTGAGGAATTTCCGCCGCGCCGGGGTGTTGAAGAACAACTGTTCGACGGCAACCTCGGTGCCCTCGGGGCAGCCGGCCTCGCCCAATTCCGGGCCCTGGCCGCCCTGGACGGTGACGACGGTCCCCGCCGGGGACCCGGCGGCCAGGGTCTTCATGCGCACCTTCGCCACCGAGCCGATGCTCGGCAGCGCCTCGCCGCGAAAACCCAGGGTGCCGATGGCCTCGAGATCCGCCGCCTGGCCGATCTTGCTTGTGGCGTGGCGGAAAAACGCCAGCCTGGCATCCTCCGCCGACATGCCCGAGCCGTTGTCCTGCACCAGAATGCGCTTTTTGCCGCCGCCTTCCACATCGATGCGGATGCGCGTGGCGCATGCGTCGATGGAATTTTCCACCAGCTCCTTGACGACGGAGGCGGGGCGTTCGACCACCTCGCCCGCCGCGATCTGATTGGCCAGCTCGTCTGGCAGAATGTGGATGCAGGTCGCTTGGTCCATGGAACGTGTGGCAGGCATGCGGGTTGATGGCGTAAGCCGTTGGCAGGAACCTCACCCGATTGTAAATAAAACCGGGCAAATTGCAAGCCCCTTGCCGGGGGATGGTATGATGATCGTGGGGCCGGGCTCCACGTCAAACGGCCTGAGGGACGCCCCGCCCCATCCACAAAAAAGGAACCGAGCGCCCGACACCATGAAATCAACCGGACCTTTGCTTGAAAAATTCCTACCGCTCTTACTCGTCGTGTCGGTGGCGGTGATCCTCATCAACGACCGCCTCATGCCGCGGGCTACGCCGGCGGTTCACGAGCACGGCGGCCACGACGATCACGACGACCCGGAAAACAACCGGCGCATGGGCATCTTTCATTACAACGAGGGAAACCGAGATTTCACCCGGGGCGATCTGGATTCGGCGGTGAAAAACTATACGATGGCGCTCAGGCACAACGACCGTTTCGTCGAAGCCTACATCAACCTGAGCACCACCTACATGCGGGAAAAACGGTTTGCCCTGGCCGGGGAAACCCTGGACCGCCTCGAAACCTTCGCCGGCAAAAACCCTCTCCTCCACTACAACCGGGCCTGCCTGCATTCCCTCGCCGGCGACACGGAAGCCAGCCTGAACGCCCTCAAAGAGGCCGTCGGGCTCGGCTTCAGCGACCGGGCCCAGATCGCAAGCGATCCCGACCTTCTGGAACTTAGAAAAGACGCGCGCTTTAAAAGCTGGTTCGAGGCGCTTTAGGGGGGTGGGCTAAGGCCCGCTATTCCGCCTTGGCGGGCGATTCGATGGGGATGGTGGTCACATTGCCGCCCCGGTCTATGACGAGGCCGCGCTCGCCGTTCAGGATGGCGAGCAGATCGGTGCCGATGGCTTCCTTGCGCCAGCCCTGGAAAAGGAAATGCTCCGTAAGGTCGAGCTTCTGGTCGAAGCATCGAACCAGGTCGTGCACGTGCTTGCGCTGCGCCAGTATGCTCGGTTCGATCTTCATTTCCTCGGAGCGGATCTGCACAAACGCGGCGAGCAGTTCCTCGACGCCGCGGCTCGCCACATGGCCGTCGTTTTCCGGCAACTCCGGGATTTCCGATTCGGGCACCGCACGGCCACGGGCGACGGCCTCGAGAATCGCCTTGCCGCTCTTGCCGACTTCCTTGCGATGAAAACCGCGAATCGCGCCCAGGGCTTCGGGCTTCGCCGGCATCTTGCGGGCGATTTCCAGCAGGGATTCGTCGCGCACCACCGCCTTCGGCAGGCAGTCGCGGCGGATGGCCTCTTCCTCGCGCCAGGCGGCCAGCTCGCGCAACACCGCCAGGTTCGCCGGCTTCAGGCTGCGCAGGTTCTTGACCTTTAAAAACTGCTTGCGCGGATCGGGCAGGCGGAAATTGTCCGGGTTCTCGAGCGGCTCGAATTCGCCCTCCACCCAGTTCAGGCGGTCGTACTTCTTGAGTTGCTTGAGCACCTTGTTGTACACGGGGACGAGAAACCGGGCGTCATCCAGCGCGTAGTCGATCTGGCTTTGGCTGAGCGGCCGCCGGCACCAGTCGGTGTAGGTTTCCCCCTTGTGAATTTTCTTGCCCGTCGCCTTCATCACGATGCGCGCGAACGATATCTGCGCTCCCCAGCCGAGGAGCGCGCCGGCCACCTGGGTGTCGAAAACCGGCCGGATCGCCTCGCCCGCCAGGCGGTTCAAAATCTCCAGATCCTGCCTGCCGGCGTGAAACACTTTCAGGACATCGGGCTTGCGCAGGAGGTCGAGAAACGGCTCCAGGTTGGGCACGGCAATGGGGTCGATGGCGGCGCAAACCTCGTCGCTCGCCACCTGGATGAGGCCCAGGCGGTGAAAATAGGTCTTTTCGCGGACAAACTCGGTATCCAGGGCGAGCACCTTGGCGTCCTTCAGCGAGGTGCACAGCTCGTTTAGCATCGGCTCAGTGGTTACGTACACAAAACTCTCCTAACTACTGGAAAAAAAAGGAAGCCGAACGTCGATCTCCCTTCAGGAAGCGCTTTCACGTTCGGCTTCGATTACTCTTTATATCACAACCGGCGCATCAGGGAACAGTTAAGACCATGCTGCCTCCCTGAAAAAATCCCTTTTTTCCATGATCCAGGAACAATGCATTGATTGCAGGCACCCTGCCCCACCCGCTCATAGGGCCGGGGTTCAATAGTCCTCGGTGCCGAGGCTCACCGTCGGGCGGATGGTGTGCACGGACCAGTCCTCGCCGCCCAGTTCGTTGTCTTTCAAGTCCGGCAGGGCGTTCTCGTTCTTCTTCCAGAATTTGTTGCTGAGGCGCTTCGGGGAAACCACTTTCTTGAGCTCTCCACTGGCATCGAAGATTCTAACTTCGAAAAACATCTTGTCTCCTCCTGATGAATGGTTGCGGGTGGCCAGCCCGCCTGAACCCCTCCAGGTTCGAAAAAACATCCGCGAAAACTAAAGATTTACCCTTCATGACGCAATAACATTAAATATAACCTATTGATTTGTCAAGA
>QJWD01000224.1 GCA_003235465.1 Nitrospirota bacterium
ATCCGCTACCAACTGGCACGCGGTTACCAGGGCATGGGCCACCTCGACACCGCCCGCGCCATCTACCGCGAGCTCATCGAAGAGGACCCGGAGCCGGTGGAATACAAGGGCCTGGCCGAGGTGGAGCTGTTGCTGCGCGATGTTGAACAGTCCGAGGCCGGGGGCGCGGGCGCCTACCGCGCCGGCCTGAACGACGGGCTTGGCAAGCTCGCCCATCTGTTCGAGCGCTACCGGGGCCACGGGCGGGTGGAGGCGCGGGCATTGCTCGAGGAGGGCGGCCTGCACCTCAGGCTCGACGAGCCGGCGCGGGCGCTGGAGGTTTACAAAAAAGTCACCGAGAGCTACCCCCGGCAGCGCGTGATCTCCGCCGAGGCCGCGTTCTCGAAGAGCCGCATCTACGGCCTGGTGGGCGATCAGGACAAGGTCGTCGAAGCCTACGTGCAGGTGATCGCCGACTATTATGATGTGGACCAGTGGGCCGACCGCGCGACGCGGGAGATCCTCGCGCTCTACGAAAGCGAGCCGACGCTCGAGAAAAAAGTTTCCAGCCTGCAGGCGCTGGCTTTGGGGCAGGCGGCGCTGCCCCGCCTGGCGGCGGCGGTACAGAACCGCATCGGCGAGCTTTACCACAAGCACCGGGAAAACCTGCTCGCCAAGGAAGCCTACCGCGCCACCCTGGAACGCTACCCCGACGTCCAGGCGCGCGTGTTCGAGGCGCAGGTGGCGCTGGCCGACATCTACGCTGAGGACGAGAATTTCGAGGCCAGCCTGGAGATTTACCAGGCCCTCGGCGAAGCTGGCGGCCAGGTGGAGGAACGGCAGGAGGCGGCGCGGGCGGGGTGGATCGCCAAGGCCCTCGAGAAAGGAAAGTGGGAGCTCAGGGTGGGCGAGGTCAAGCTCGCGCTCAAGACCTTTCTCAAGGTGATGGAAAAGAGCCCCGCCACGGTGGAGGCGCATCGCGGCTACCTGGCGGCCACGGCGGCGCTCGGCCAGGCCAGGGAAGCGGTGGCGTTTTACCGCGCGCGCGCCGAGGCCGACAACGCCAGCGCGGTGGAAGCCTACGCGCACGGCCTCGCGCTCACCTACCTCGACCCGCCCGACCTCGGGGGAGCGCAAAAGGAGGTGTCGCGCGCCATCGGGCTCGATGCCGAGCAGGTGTTCTTTCACCAGACCCTCGGCTGGATTCTCGAGCAGCAGGAGCGCAGCCACCCCGGGGGCGACCACCTCGAGCGGGCGCTGGCGGAATACGAAACCGCGCTCGCGCTCAACGACGAAACCCGCGACCCGGACAACGAGGCGGACCTCCTGCTCAACATGGGCAACGGCCACCATTTGCTCAAGAACCATTTCGCCGCGTCGCAGTATTACGGGCAGCGAATGGCTGCGGGCGTCGGGTTTTTCAACCCCGCTCGCGAGGCGATTTTTCACCAGCGCTACGGCGAAAGCGCCTTCAAGGCGGGCGACCCGGAGGTGGCGCTGGCCGAGTACCAGGCCGCGCTCGCCCTGGTTTCAAAGGAAAACGACATCGCCCGCATGGCGGAACTGAACGACCGCATCGCGCTGGTGGATCAGGAACTGGGCCGCCACTCGCAAGCGGTGGAGCATTTTTCCCAGACGCTGGATCTCAACCGGCAGGCGGGCAACACCGCGTCGTTGTCGCGCACGCTCCGGAACATCGCCAACAACCTGTTCCTGATCGGCGAAAAGGATAACGGAGACCCCGGCTCCCTGAACCGGGCGCTCGGCAATTACTTCGCCGCCATCGACAACCTCGAACAGTACGGCGTGGTGGAGAAGAAGAAGGCGAAATCGTCGGCCCTGATCGGCGTCGACGTCGAAGCCCCCGCCGGGGCGGACGCCTCCACCGCCGCCACCGGTTTCGACAAGGCCGGTGAGGAAAAGCTGATCTTCCATTACGTCGGGCGCATCTACGCCACCTTCGGCGAGTACGGCCGCGCCGTCGAGTACTTCAAGAAAAAGCTCACGCGGATTCCGGAAGACCTCGACGAGAAAAAGCACCTGCCGCTCATCCTGGAAAAGGCGCTCATTAAAAACCAGATCGGCTATTACACGCACCTGGCGGGCGGCGAGGGCAGCCTCGAATGGTTCAAGGCGTCCTACGACCTGAGTAAGAGGATCGACAACGGCCGCGGCATGGCGGTCAACGCCGCCAACATCGCCCGCATCACCTACGACCGGGCGCGCCGCCAGCCCAAAACGCTGTTCCTGCCCGAACTCGCAGACACCGCCCGCCTGCTCGAAGACGCCGTGGCGCGGGCGCGTGCGATGGAGAATTTCGCCAGCCCCGAGTACCTGGTGCTGCTTAAAAATTACCTCGGCGTCTTCTACCACGCCCTCGCCTACCACGATGGCGCGTTGCAGGTGGCCAAGAAAGCGCCCCCGGCTTCCGAAAAGGCGGCGCTCAAGGAAGCGCTCGGCGCGCTTGAGATGAGCGGAGAATATTCAATAAAATCAATAAAATCATTCGAAGAAGCTGAGAAATTATTTGAAGATTCAGGCCTCGCCGGAAGGGCGGATTTGAAGCGCGCGCTGGCGCTGAACGCCGCCCTGTCCCAGGCGCTTCGGGGGGCCGCGCCTAAGGGCGGGGCGCTGCCGGTGGCCTGGCGCTGGCGGGCAAGCTACCAAGCTGCGCTGCTCGCGGGCGGGGAGGAGCGGCTCGCCCATCTGGCCGAAGCGGAAAAGGCGCTTGCCCGCCTGCCCGCCGCCCTCCTGCCGAAGGACGACCCGGGGCTTGCCATGATGGAGGATTTATACCGCGAACTCACCGAACTCCTGTTCGCGGCGGGCAAAATGGAGGAGGCGCTGGCGGTTTCCGAAAAGGGGAGGGAGCTCGCCCTCATCGCACTGCAACCGGGGTTCGAATTCGAGGATGAAGGCCGCAGGGCCTATCAGGATGAAATCCGCTCGATGGCTTCCCGCCTTATCGATCTGGCGGAAAAACCCGGCGAGGAAGAAGCCTTCCTCACGGCGCTCGCCGAATACCAGGAGTTCATCGAACTCGTCAGGGAGGACGACCCGCGCTTGGCGTCGCTTTACGCGCCGGATGTGCCGGGGGTTGAGGATGCACAATCGCTCCTCCCCGCGGGCGCGCTCCTTATAAAGCTTGAGCGCTCGGCGGATTCGCTTTTGCTCTGGCGGCTTTCAGGCGGCCCGGTGGCGGGGTATCGCGTTCCGCTTCTTCCCGCGCTTGCCGCGCGTCTCGCCATGGAAGAACCGCCGCCCGCCGCGCCCGGCGACGGGGCGATGCTCGCCCAGCTGCTCGAACCGGTGAAGGCCGAGCTTGAGAAAGCCACCTCGCTTTACCTGATTGCAGGCGGCGCGCTGGAGTTTCTGCCCTGGTCCCAGGCCGCCCTGGGCGAGACGACGCTCGGCGAAAAGATGCCGCTCGTTTACCTCTCCTCGTTTGCCGAACTCAAATGGGCCACCGCCCGGCGCAACCTGTACAACGCTCGTTACCTGGGGGTGGAGGCGGGGCCAATGGAAGGCCTTGCCGGAAAATACACCTCGGTGGAAACCCTGGCCGAGGCCGATGTGCAGGGGTTTTCCGAGCGCTGGCCGCATTACGGCGTCGTGCACATCGCGCCCGAGGCGCTTCTCGACCCGCTCGCGGCGGTGCTCAATTTGACGGCGCGAAAGAACCATTTCGAGCGCCTCGGCCTGAAAGCGCTGTTCAGCCGCCCGCAGGACGGGCACCTGTTCGCCCTCGACCGCGCGAGGGTGCGGTTTCGCCCCGGGTCCGACCTCAGCCCCACCGCGCCGCTCGTTCGCGCTCTCGTGTTCAAGGGCTACCCGGGAGCGCTCCTCTGCTCGGGAAATGTGGACGATGCGGTGCACGGCGAACTGCTGGCGGCGTTTTTCGACCGTCTGGCGGAAGGGCACCCGGCGCGCGCCCTGCACCAGGCCGCAGCGGAGGTTTCCCGCCGCCACCCGGGCCACCCGGCGATCCCGGCGTGCCGGTTCCACGGCTACGCCGGCATGCAGGAGGCTGAAAGGGAAGCCTTCGCGCGCGAACATTACCAGGCCAACCTCGAACAGGGCGCCAAGGCGTTCGTGGCGAAGGACTGGCTCGCGGTCATCGACGGCATGGAGAAGGCGCTCACCCTCGGCCGCTACCTGCCCGATGGGGGGGAGACGCTCAAGATCAACCAGACCCTCGCCCAGGCCGCCTACAACCACGGCGATTACCCGAAGGCCATCGGCTACCAGCAGGCGGCTCTCGCCGCGGTGGAGAAGGAAGAAGACCCCGAGCTGCTGGCCGAGGCGCTTTACTTCCTCGGCATCCTCGAATCGCGGGCGGAGAATTTCCCGCAGGCGGCGGATCACCTGAACCGCGCCCTGTCGATTTACCAGGAGTACGGTATCCTCGACCGCCTGGCGGAGAGCTACAGCACCCTGGGCATCGTCGAGGAAAACGCCCTCGACTACGACCAGGCGCTCGAGGCCTTCCGCCAGTCGCTCAAGATCAACGAGGAGATCGGCGAGGAGATGAACCGGGGGCGCGAGCTGCGCCGCATCGGCCGTATCTATTACCTCAGGCTCAGCCGTTACGACGAGGCGAAAAAATATTTCTCCGAAGCGTACGACCTGTTCGCGGCCATCGATGAAAAGGAGCAGATGGCCGAAAGTCTGCTGGAGATCGGGCTGGTTAACGAAAAGCAGGGCCGCTTCGACGAGGCGCAGGACGCCTATTCGCGCGCCCAGGCCATCGCCGGCGACGGGGAGATGCCGGGCGTGTTGTCCAAGGCCTTCCTCTACCAGGCC
>QJWD01000111.1 GCA_003235465.1 Nitrospirota bacterium
TGGATGACGTGTACGACGAAGTGGCGCACCACGAAGGCCGCGACGAGTGCCTCACCTGCCACCGGGGCATCGAGGAAATCAGCAAGAACCATCGCTTCTCCTGCACCCGCTGCCACGGCGGCCGGCGCAAGGCAGTCACGCTGCCGGAAGCGCACGAAGGCCTCGTCGGTAACCCGTCGGCGCTCGAGCACGCCGAAAAATTCTGTGGCAAGTGCCACGCCGGGCAGGTGGATGCCGTCAACGCCTCGGGCATGGCGGCGGCGAAGAACCTCATCAACGCCACCCGCTTCGCCTGGGGCGAACAGCCCGCCGGTGACCTGTCACACTCCCTCAGGCCCAACCCGGCGGCCCAGGAAAAACCGCTTCCCGCTCTGGGGCAGGGGAAGCCCGTGGACGATTTCCTGCGTACGCGTTGCCTGCGCTGCCACCTGGGCAGCGAAGCGCCGCACCGGCCGGGCGATTACCGCGCCTCCGGCTGCGCCGCCTGCCACATGGTGTACAACAACGACGGCGTCAGCCTGAGCCACGACCGCGCCATCCAGGCGGTGCAGAGACGGGACTTTGAAAATCACAGGAACCTGTTTTCGCGCGCCGAGGCGGAGAAGTCCCTCGCCAGCCGGCGCGGTTATCCGGTGATGCACAAGTTCACCCTGGCGGTGCCGAGCGTGCAGTGCGAGCACTGCCACAACAACAACGGTGTCGGCAGCGAATTCGAGGGCCTGTTCGGCAAGCCCGCGCGCCCCAGGCCCGGCCATGCCGAGATCGACGCCGAAACCCCCGTCCTGCATGGCCGGGAGCACGAGTTCCTCCTCAAGGACATCCACCGCGAACGCGGCATGCACTGCATCGACTGCCACGGCGTGAACGAACTCAAGGGCCCCGCCGCGGGCGGCCACGCCAACGTGGAGATCCGCTGCGAGGACTGCCACGGCACCCAGGCCGACCCGCCGAAGGAATTCCTCCTCATCGAATCGGACCCGGCGGCCGAGGGGCTGATCGCCGTCAGCGAGAAAAACCAGAACCTGAGGAAGAAGCTCAAGCTCGGCGATTCGGTGCTGGTGACCTCCAGGGGCACGCCGCTCATGCACACCAAGCGGCAGAAGGACGATTGGGTGCTCTACTCCAAAGTCACCGGCAAGAAGCACATCATCCCGATCCTGAAGGCGAAGGAGCCGCCGCTCGCGCACCAGGTGAAGCGGCACATGGCGGCGATGGAATGCCACGCCTGCCACGCGCGCTGGGCGGCCGCCGAGTGGGGCCTGCACGCCGTCTATGAAGCGCGGCCCGAAGGGGCAGCCGCCTGGCGGGACTGGGCCTTCTCCGACCCGTCGCTCGCCGATATCATCGCCGGCCAGGGCGAGGTGAGCGCCATCGACTGGTTGACGGCGAAGTCCGAGCCCGAGGGAATCCTTGGCGAGCGGGCGCCCGGCGCGTGGTTCAGCCTGTTCAGCGAAACCGGCTGGGACAACCTCGTTCTCGGCAAGAACCGCCGCGGCAAGTATTCCATCCTCAAGCCGCGCTACCAGTATTTCATCACCGGCCCCGGCGGCCAGGGAATGGCGAAGCGCGCCGAAGTGCCGATCACCGCGGGCGGCAAGCCGGGCCTCGTGCTCGCGCCCTACGTGCCGCACACCACGCGCAAGTCGGTGCGCGGCTGCGAAAGCTGCCACGAGAACCCGGCGGCCCTCGGCCTGGGGGACCCGGCGCGCATGAACGTCACCGACGCCAAGGCGTTTCTTTCCGCCCTCGGGGAGGAAAACAAACTGGCCCCCGAGTTTCAGCTCAAGCAGGCGATCACCCCCGCCGGTGAGGCCCTGCAAACGCCAGAGCCCCTGCGCGGCGGCCGTTTTCTCAGCCTCGAGGAAGTGGCGAAGCTGGATGAAAAGAGCAACGCCTACCGAAGCTTTCGCTACCTCGATCTCAGGAACCTGAACCTGCCGCGCCTGCTTTCGCGCGGCGAATTCCCTTACGACTGGAAACACCAGCAGATGGAAAAAACCTTCGACCCGCCCGAGAAGGTGGAGGACCTGTACTACGACGCGGCGCATAACCGGTTCATCACCGAGCCCGAGGCGAGGCAGGAGACGCCGGAGCCCCTGCCGTGAGAAAGCGCCTGGCGATTTTTCTTCTTGCCGCCGCGTTCGCCGGGCAGGCAGCGCCTGTGAAGGCCGCGCCGCTCGCAGGCCTGGGCTGCGACGCCTGCCACCGGCTCGCCGCCGACGATCCCGAGGAACGGCGAAAAGCGCCGGACCTGTTTTACGCCGGGGATAAATTCCAGCAGCCGTGGCTGATAAGCTTTCTTAAAAAACCGGTCATCATCCGCAAGGCGGGCTTTGCCAGCGCGCCCGGCTTCCTCACCGGCGAAGCGGCGGGCGAAGCGCACCCCGCCCTCGGCGATGCCGATGCCAGGCGGGCGGCGGATGAACTCTTGGCCCTCAAACTGCCTGGCCTCGCAAGCGGCCTCGCAAGCGGCGAGCCGCTCTCGAAGGTGGAGCGCGTGCGCGCCAAGATTCTGTTCGAGCGCGAACACGGCTGCATCGCCTGCCACGAGGGCGTCAACCTCGCCGGCCAGGCGCGCGGCGGGTTGAGCGGGCCTTCCCTCGCCAGCGCGGGAAACAGGCTGAACGGAGACTGGGTCGTCCACTGGCTGAAAACGCCGGAGAAATTCATCGTAAGAAGCCGCATGCCGGTCTACCGCCTCGACGACGAAACGCTGCACCTCCTCACCGGGTACATTTTGTCATTGAAAAACCCTCCGGAGGCGCGGGAGCCATGAAGAAACCCCGCATGCCGGTAGCAAGCCTGCCGTTCCTTTTGCTCGTGGCGCTCCTTGCTTTCGCCTGCGGCAGGGAAGACGCCCCGCCCCCGGCGAAGGATGCGCCCGCGCCGGCCGCCGAAAGCCCCGCCCCGGTGGAGACCGCGAGCGCCGAGACGCGCGCCACCTACCAGTGGTACTGCGCCCAGTGCCACGGCGTCGAAGGCCACGGCGACGGCATCAACGCGAAATGGCTCACCGTGCCGCCGCGCAACCACACCAAGGCCGAGTACCTCGAGACGCGCACCGACCAGCAGCTGTTCGACGCCATCCAGCAGGGCGGCCTCGCCGTGGGCAGGGCGCCCTGCATGCCGCGCTGGGGAGACACCCTCGACGAGAAGACCATCCACGCCCTGGTCCGCTACATCCGCGAATTGTGCGCCTGCGAGGCGATCTGAATTTTATTTGTTATAATGGAGCCGATGCTCCGGGCACGCCCGCCCGGCGCGCCCCCGTTCACCCCTAGCCGGACGTTTGCCATGGTCGATGTCGTTCCCTTCAAGGGCCTGCTTTACAATCAGGAAAAAACCGGTTCGCTCGACCACGTCATCGCGCCGCCCTACGACGTCATCAAGCCCGATGAGCAGGAAGCCCTGTACCAGAAAAGCCCGTTCAACGTGGTTAGGCTCATCCTCGGCAAGATCAACCCCGACGACAGCGAAAGCAACAACCGCTACACGCGTTCCGCCCACGTGTTCGCCGCCTGGCGCGGCGACGGCGTTCTCGTTCGTGACAGCGAGCCGGCCTACTACGTTTACCGGCAGGATTACAGCTTCGCGGGGAAAACGCTTTCGCGGCTGGGTTTCTTCGCCCGCGTCGGGCTGGAAGATTTCAGCCGCGGCAACATCTGCCCGCATGAATTCACCTTGTCCAAGGCCAAGGAAGACCGGGCCCGGCTCATCCGCGCCTGCCGCGCCAACTTCAGCCCCATATTCGGCCTGTATTCCGACCCCGCCGGCAACACCGATTCGGTGCTCGAGGCGGCCACAGGAGGCGAACCGCTCGCGACCATCGACGACGGCAAGGTGGTGCACCGCTTCTGGCGGCTCGCCGACCCCGAAGCGCTGAATAAGATCGGCAGCGCCTTCAGCGACCGCAAAATCTACATCGCCGACGGGCACCATCGCTACGAAACCGCGCTCGCCTATCACAAGGAATCCGGCGACCAGGCAAGCGGGCATGTGATGATGTTTCTCACCAACCTCGATTCGGATTCGATGTCGATCTTCCCCATCCACCGCCTGATCAAAAGCCCCGAGCCGTTCGACCGCGCAGGCTTCCAAGGCCGCGCGGCGGCGTTGATGGACGTGGAGCCGCTTTCCGGCCTCACCGGCGCGGCGACCATCCAGAAGGCGCTCTCCCGGCTTGCGGGCGGGGAAATGGGATTTATCGCCTATACGGGCAATGGCGAGGGGGCCTGCCTCAGGGTGCGGAACGTGGACGGCATTTTGCCTCTTTTGAGCGCCGACGAACCCGAGGACCTCAAGGTGCTGGATGTGGCGCAGCTGCACGTCGGGGTGATCCGCAACCTCCTCGGCGTCGATACCCGCAAGCCGGAGGATCAGACGCGGGTAAGCTACAAGGTGGATGTGGACGAAGCCAGGAAGGGGGTGGATGAGGGCGGCTGGGACGTGGCGTTTTTCATGCGCGCCACCCTCATCGACCAGGTGCGGCGTCTCGCCGAGAGGGGCATCCGCCTGCCGCAGAAGGCGACGTTTTTCTACCCGAAGCTGCTCTCCGGCCTTGTGATCAACCCCTTCGACGCATGAAAATCGTAGACACGGATTTCCTCACCGGCGCGGTATCGCCGAAACAGTACCCGGCGGGCGACTATCCCGAATTCGCCTTCGCGGGCCGCTCCAATGTCGGCAAATCGTCGCTGATACGCTCCCTGCTTTGCCGGAAAAAGCTGGTGCGCACCTCCTCGACGCCGGGCAAGACGCAGGAGATCAATTTTTTCAGGATCAACCACAAGCTGATCTTCGCCGACCTGCCGGGCTTTGGGTTCGCCAAGGTGCCGCCCTCGGTGAAGAAGCGCTGGCAGGCCATGATCGAAACCTACCTGAAGAGCCGGAAAAATCTCGCCGCGGTGGTTTTTCTCATCGACATCCGGCGCGAGCCCACCGACCTCGACCGCGCGCTCAAGGCCTGGCTCGACGCCTCGGCCATCCCCTGCATCCCGGTGGCCACCAAGGCGGACAAGCTTTCAAAGAGCGAGCAGAAAAAACAGATTAAAAAGATCGCCGAGGCGTTTTTCAGCGAGACGGGGGAAACGGTGATCGGCTATTCGAGCAAGAGCAGCCAGGGCAGGAAGGAACTGTGGAGCGAAATTCTGGCGCGGGCGGAAGGGATGGTGGCGAAAGCGGCGGAGGCCTGAGGGGCCCTGGCGGGCCCGCGCCCGGGCCGCCTGGAGGGAAGCGGCCCGAAAGCGCGGTCTGCATATAAGGGACTTCCCGGCTCACCCCCAAAGCGCGTCGGGGATCTCCAGCCGGTCCACTTTCTTGCCCTGGCCGATATGGGAATCGAGGATTTCGTCGATGTCCTCCGGGGTGACCTTGTTGTACCACACGCCGTCGGGGTAGACGACCACCACCGGCCCCATCGAACAGGGCCCGAGGCAGGAAGACGAGGAAATGATCACTTTCCCGAACAGCATTTTTTCCTCGATGGCCATCGACATTTTTTCCAGCACCGTCTGGGCGTTGTTCTCGCCGCACGAGCCGCGCGGGTGGCCGGGCGGCCGCTTGTTGGTGCAAACGAGGATGTGGTAACTTGGTTTAGGCATAATTCTCCTCCCAATGAGTGGATTAAATCGCGAAAATTTTACTGTAAGATGTAGGAAACCGAAAAGGGATTTTTTTTCTCCCGGCAAAAGGCCATGACGCATCCCCCCACCAGCCACGCCGCCGCCCCCGGAGCCCGCTTCGATGCGCGCTACCTTGAGGCGGCGCTCGGCCGGATCTTCGGCGGCCAGGCCCACGGCGTGACCTGCCAGGCGCTCACCGGCGACGCCTCCGACAGGCGCTACTTCCGCGTGAGCGGGGGGCAGGCGGCGTCGGTCATCGTCATGCAGCTCGCGGAACCCGCTCCCCGATGCGAGACCGATTTCGCCCGCATGCAGAAGTTCCTGAGCGGCCAGGCCTTAAGGGTGCCGGCCCTCTACTGGGACGACATCGAAAACGGCCTGCTGTTTCTGGAGGACGTGGGAGACGTGACGCTGGAAGAGGCCGCCCGCCGCGCGCCCGAGGACAGGCGGCGTTATTACCATAAGGCGGTGGAGCTTTTGGTGGCGCTGCAGGCGAGGGCCACCGCCCACGTCGGCCCCGGCTGCCCGGCTAACGCGCTCAGGTTCGATGTCGAAAAGCTCATGTGGGAATTCGATTTCATGGTCGAGCATTACGTGATTGGGCTGTGCCGGCGTGCCTTGAGCGCGGCCGACAAGCGCGAGCTTCGCGCGGCGTTTCTTCCCGTCGCCGAGCATCTCGCCGGGATAGCGCCCTGCCTTACCCATCGAGATTATCATTCGCGCAACCTCATGGTCCACGACGGCGAGCTGGTGATGCTGGATTTTCAGGACGCGCGCATGGGGCCGCCCCAGTACGACCTGGCCTCGCTGCTCAGGGATTCCTACGTGGTGCTGGAAGATCACGAGAGCGAAAAGCTGATGGGCCATTACCTAGCCCTCTGGCAGGCCGCCACAGGTAAACCGCATGACAGAGAGCGCTTCCTGGCCGGATTCGATGAAATGGCGCTGCAGAGGAACCTGAAGGCAGTGGGCACCTTCGCCTACCAGAGCGTCGCCAAAAAGAACCCGCGTTATCTTGAGAGCATCCGGCCGACGCTGGCTTACGTCCGGCGGGTGCTCGCGGCCCGCCCCGGCCTGGCTTCGGTGGGCCTGGTGCTTAAGCGCCACCTGCCCGGCATCGACCCGGACAACCCAGGACCCCCTCCATGCTGAAACGCTACGTGCTGTTTCGTTTTCTCAAGTGTTACCTGCTTTGCGCGCTGGCGCTCGTCGGCATTTACCTGGTGGTGGATTTTTTCGAGCGTGCGGACGAGTTCGTCTCCCGCAGCACGCCGCTTATCGTGACGGCCTCCTATTATTTTTATAAGGTTCCCTTCGTGATTTTTTACATGGCCCCGCAGGCGGTGCTGCTTGCCACGGTGATCTCCCTCGCGCAGCTCGCGAGGAACAACGAGTTCACCGCCATGAAGGCCTGCGGCATCGGCGTCACCGGCATCACCCTGCCGGTGGTCGGCGCGGCGCTCATCATCGCGCTATTGGTGGTCGGCCTTAACGAGACGGTGGCGCCTATCAGCAACAAGAAAATGAATTACATCTTCAACGTCACGGTGAGAAAAAACCCGCATTACGGCAAACCCAATCAGGACAATTACTGGTTTCGTTCCAAAAACAACACGGTTTGGAACATCGGCCATTTCGACCCGGAACAGGAGCTCATCACCGATGTCACCATTTATTTCACCGGGCCGGGGCAGTTCATCAGCCAGCGCATCGACGCGGCGCGCGCCGAATGGAAAGGCGGGCGCTGGGAATTTCAGGATGGCGCGGTGCGCCAGTTTTCCGGCGACGGGGTGGTCTCGACGGAGTACTTCGACAAAAGCTATTTTCCGGTCAATGAGGAGCCGGAGAATTTCATCGATCGCCGGGCGCGCAAGGAGGAGATGAGCGTCGTGGACATGTACCGCGACATCGGCGTGCAGGCCGCCCAGGGCAACGACACGACGCAGAAGTGGCTGGACTTGCACCAGAAAATCTCCTACCCGTTCATCGGCATGGTGATGGCCCTCGTCGCCATTCCGCTCTCGCTGCGTTCGAGCCGCCACGGCGGGTTGATGTTCGCCGTGCTGGTGAACCTGATGATGGGCTTCGCCTTTTCGTTCATCTACGCGCTCGGCATATCGCTCGGGCGCGGCGAAACCCTGGAGCCCGCCCTCTCGGCCTGGGGACCCATCGGCCTGTTCCTGTCCGTCGGGTTTTACCTGATTCTGACCATAGACAGCGAGCGCCTGCTGCCGGTATGAGGAAGATCGCCTCCATCGACATCGGCTCCAACACCGTTCGCCTGCTGATCCTGGAAGCCTCGGCCGGACGCAACCTGGTGGTGGTCGATTCGCACCGCGCGATCACCCGCCTGGGCGAGGCGATGGACACCGAAAAGCGCCTGCGGGACGACAGGATGCAGGCGACGCTGAAGGTGCTGGCCGGTTTCCGCGACATCTGCTTAAGAGCAGACGCAAGCCCGGTGCACGCGGTGGCGACGAGCGCTGTGCGCGAGGCGGCCAACCGCGAGGAATTCCTGGAGCGGGCCTGGCTGGAGGCCGGCATCCGCATCGTGGTGATCCCGTGGCAGGAGGAGGCCCGGCTGACCCTGGAAGGGGTGCGCTGGAAGCTGCCAGAGGCGGCGGCCGATTGCCTGGTGTTCGACATCGGCGGCGGCAGCACCGAATTCATCATGGCGAAGGACGGCGAAGTTCTGGGTGCGGAGGGCACCCGGCTCGGCACAGTGCGCCTCACCGAACGCTTCATCACAAGGCACCCGGTGGACCCGGCGGAGTACGCGAATCTCAGGGCGCACCTCAGGCGGGAGCTTGCAGGCGTCCGCGACCGCCTGCCGAAAAGGAGGCCTCGGGCGCTTATCGGCACCGCCGGCACGGTGACCACCCTGGCGGCGCTCGCTAACGGGATTTTCCCCTATGATCCCGAGAAGGTGCACGGCCTCACCCTGTCTTTCGAGGCCATAGAAGCCCTGCAGGACGACCTGAAGGCGCGCTCGCTAAAGGAGCGGCTCCTGCAAAAGGCGCTCGAGCCCGGCCGCGAGGACCTCATCATCGCCGGCACCGCGCTCACCCTGGAGATCATGCGGACCTTCAGCCAGGACACGCTCACCATCAGCGAATACAGCCTGCGCGAGGGGATTCTGCTCGCCGCCCTCGAATAACCCCCAGGCTCCCGGCCGGCGGGGGAATGCGTTTGACATCAATAGGTATTTCAGTTAAATTCGACAGCACATCATGAAAGCTAAAACCACCACCCAGACCAAGAAAACTCCCGCAGCGAAGGCCAAAACCGCCCAGCAACCGCCCATCATGAAGGGGAGGGACATCCTCGTCAAGGCGCTGGAGAACGAAGGCGTCAAGGTCATCTTCGGCTACCCCGGCGGCGCTTCGATGGAAATCCACCAGGGCCTGACGCTCAGCCGCAAGATCCGCATGGTGTTGCCCCGGCACGAGCAGGGCGGAGCGTTTGCCGCCGGCGGCTACGCGAGGAGCACCGGCGAGGTGGGCGTGTGCCTGGCCACCTCGGGCCCCGGGGCGGTGAACCTGCTCACCGGCATCATCGACGCGAAGATGGATTCCATCCCGCTTGTCGCCATCACCGGGCAGGTGCCTTCGACGGTGCTCGGCAGCGACGCGTTTCAGGAGACCGACATCATCGGCGCCACCTTTCCGCTGGTGAAGCACAGCTACCTGGTGGATGACATCAACGACATTCCGAAGCTGGTCCACGAGGCGTTCGTCATCGCCAAAACCGGCCGGCCCGGCCCGGTGCTGGTGGACATTCCTAAGAACATCCAGCAGCAGGAAACGGTGCCGGACTTCAATGTGAAGTTCGACTGCCCGAGCTACAAGCCGAACCTCAAGCCCTCGGTGTTGCAGATCAAGAAGGCGGTTCACGCCATCAAGGAGGCCAAGCGGCCGCTCATTTACGCCGGCGGCGGCATTGTGGCGTCCGGCGCGTCCGGCGAATTGCGCACTTTCGTCGACAAGACCGGCATCCCCATCACCACCACGGTCATGGGCCTTGGAGCCTACCCGTCCGACGCGCCCCTGTCCCTCAGGATGCTGGGCATGCACGGCGCGGTGTACGCCAACATCGCCATCAACCACGCCGACCTGGTCATCGCGCTCGGCGTCCGCTTCGACGACCGCGTCACCGGCAAGCTCTCCGAGTTCTGCAAGGGGGCGCAGTTCATTCATGTCGACATCGACGCCTCGGAGATCAACAAGAACATCGCCATCGACATCCCGATTCAGGGCGACGTGAAAGAGGCGCTTAAAATGATGAACGAGCGCATCGACGGCAAGGCCGACATCGGCCCCTGGGTCAAGCAAGTCAAGGCATGGAAAAAGGAGTTCCCGCTCCGCTACGATGAGAACAAGGACGCCATCGTTCCGCAGCACGTGATCTCGGAGCTCACCCGCATCGCTGAGAAAAACGCCATCGTTTCGGTGGGCGTGGGCCAGCATCAGATGTGGACGGCGCAGTTCTGGGATTTCAGCGAGCCGCGCAACTGGCTCTGCTCGTCGGGGCTTGGCGCCATGGGCTACGGCCTGCCCGCCGCCATGGGCGCGCAGGTGGCGTTCCCCGACCGTCAGGTGATCAACATCGAAGGCGACGGCAGCTTCCTGATGAACATTCAGGAATTGCAGACGCTCAAGATCGAAAACATCCCGGTGAAGAACGTCGTGCTCAACAACGCCCACCTTGGCATGGTGGCGCAGTGGGAGGACCGTTTCTACAAATCCATCCGCGGCCACACCTTTCTGGGCGACGCCCATTTCGCGGAAATCGCGCATGCCTTCGGCATCAAATCCGAGAGCATCAGCAAGCCGGAGGAGGTGCTGCCGGCCTTGAAGCGCATGCTCAAGCACCCGGGGCCCTACGTCCTCGACGTCAAATACCCGTATAACGACAAAAGCCGCGGGCACGTGATGCCGATGATCCCGGCCAACCACACCTATCTCGACACCCTGCTGGACGCGGAGCACACGCTCAGAGAATACTGGAAGAAGAAGGGCGTCCTCGAGGGCTGACAAGGAGCGGGCCGCCCCGCCCGGCTCCCAGGCTCTTTCTCCATGGTTCCGGCGAATCCACAACCCGGCCCGCGCGTCATCCTGCTTGTTCCCGCTATTCTGGCCGCCCTGCTATTCCTTCTGGCGGTTTCGAGTTCCGACCTGTCGCGCCGGGAAGGGCGCGAGGCGATCCCCGTGGTTCACATGCTCCTGGGCGATTCCCTCCTCCTGCCAAGAGCCAACGACCAGAGCCTCCGCACCAAACCGCCGGCGTACCACTGGGCCGCCGCCCTGGTCTCCTCCGTTTACGGGGAGGCGACCGCCATCACCGTGCGCTTGCCTTCGGCGCTGGCCGGCATGGCGACGGTGCTCGCCATCACCCTGTTCGGGGGTCGGCTTTTCTCCCCCGCCACCGGTCTCCTCGCCGGCGTCGTCCTCGCCACAAGCTGGCGGACGGTGTACCTCGCCACGCACGCGCGGGTCGACATGGTGTTCGCCTTTTTTGTCACGATGAGCTTCATTGCGCTTTGGCCGCTGGTTGAAAACAGGCAGGGGGGAAGAGAGCGCGGCTTAAAGGCGGGCGGCTGGATGGGGCTTGCGCTTCTCGCCAAGGGCCCGCTCGGGATGGCGTTTCCGCTGGGGGCGCTCGCGTTTTACAGCCGCTACGCCAGGCCGAGGGGCGTTCCCTGGCTGTGGCTCCTGCTGTTGCCGGTGGCGGTGTTTTCCGCGTGGTTTGCATTTGCTCTCGCCGAGGGCGGGCCCGAGTTTCGCGCCATGGTCTACAACGAATACATCGGCCGCGCCCTTGGCCGCACGCCTTCCGCCCTGCACCCGAACCCGTTTTATTATTATGTACCGCAGCTGCTCACCGGGTTCGCGCCCTGGAGCCTGTTTCTGCCCTGGGCCCTGTGGCGGGGGCTCGGGAAAACCACGCGCCGGCCCGAGGCAGTTTATCTCGCCTCGGCGGTGGGGTTCATCTTCTTTTTTCTATCGGTGTTTTCCGGCAAGCGCGGCGACTACCTTCTGCCGCTCTACCCGATGGCGGCGCTTCTCGTGGCCTGGGCCCTGACGCGGGAAGGGCGGGAGGAGTCGGCGGGCTTCACCTGGCCGGGCTGGCTTCTGGCCGCGCTGGCCCTCCTGCTGGCGGCGGCGGCGCTCATTTTTGCCGGTTGGCCGGAACAATTCCCGGCCACCGTTTTCGGCTTCATGAAAGAGCGCGACGCCTGGATCGGCCGGCTGCTGCTCGAGAAGCACCTGCCCGGGACGGCCGTGCTCGTGATCGCCGGCGGCGTGTTTCTGGCGCTCGCCGCGGCGCTCGCCCAGGGCGCCCGCACGGCTTCGCGCCCGCGGCTTTCTGTGGCCACCGCGCTTTTTTCGGCGCTCGTTCTTGTGCTCGTGCATGGCCCCGGCGCGCGCATGGTGAACGCGCACAGCAGCTACAAAGCCTTCGCCGAGCAAGCGGCGGCGCGGGTGGGCCAGAAGCCGGTGCACTTCTTCGGCCTGCCGGCGGAGGATCTGTTCTTTTATTTCAACCGGCCGGACAATCCGGTCAGGGAAGGATCGATGGACGACGCCATCCAGGCCTTTCTAAAGGACAGGCAATCGTATCTACTGGTGAGGAAACCGGAAGCGGACTGGATGATGGCGCACCACGCCGGGCTCGCCGTGGTGCTGGAGAACCCGGAGGCGTTCGAGCCGTTTCACCTCATCCGGCACGCGCCATGACGCCGGGGGAGGGCAGGGATCAGGTCTTTTCCTTCAGGCTGTATTCCAGGAAGGCGCGCTGGATGTTACCGTCCAGCCGCTTTGTGTTGGCCCAGCCCTTGAATTTTTCTTCGAGAACCGGGCGCACCGCATCCTGGGTTTCCTTGAGGTTTTTCCCCTTGGCGAGCTGTTCCTTCACCAGGTAGCGCAGTTCGATGAGGTAATGTTTCATGGCGATGGCGATGGGCTTGCCGCCCACATCGCCGTGGCCGGGGATGATGATTTCGTTGTCCAGGTCTTCGATCATTTGCAGCGCGTTGATCCACTCATCCAGGTAAGCGTCGCCCATGTTGGGAATCTTCTTGTTGAACACCAGGTCGCCCGCGATGACGAGGCGCAGCTCGTTCATGTAGACGAAGGTGTCGCCGTCGGTGTGGCCGCCCTTGGGGTGCAGCAGCATGAAATGGTAACCGCCGAGATAAAGCTCCATCCGCTCGCGGTAGACGACGTTGGGGGGAGTCACCGTGACGCCGTCCAGATTTTCGATGCCGAAACTTTTCAGCCGCTCCAGGTGGTCGGTGCCGGCGGTGCCGCGCAGCGCCTTCAGCACGTTTTCGTGCGCGATGATGTGGTGGCTGCCGCGAAACACCTCGTTGCCGAACGTGTGGTCGCCGTGGTAATGCGTGTTGATCACCGCGATCACCGGCTTGTCGGTGTGCTCCCGGATGATCGCCTGCACCTTCGCCGCTTCCGCCGGGTTCACCCGCGTGTCGACGACGACGACCCCCTCGTCGGTGATGATGAAGGTGGTGTTGGAGTCGACGCCATCGCCATGGACGATGGTGTAGATGTTCTCCAGAACGCGGACGGTTTTCATCTCCGCCCCGGCCTGGCCGGTGAAGAGGAGGAGCATCAGAACCGCCGCGAAAAGGCCGCGGCAAAAAGCGAAGTGTTTCATATATAGAATCCAGGATAGCGGTTGAAAAAAGGCGCGCCCGTCACGCACAAGGGGCGCATCATAGCACGGCCGAAGGGGGCCCACAAGGCCCGGCGGGCCCCCGCCGGGGTTCCAAGGCCCGGCGTTTCGCCGCCGCCTGTTTTATGTTATTTTAAGATAATGGAAACCGACAACAAGCACAAATACGATTTCCTGCTCACCCTGCTCGAAGAGGGCGACGCCATGCTCTGCCTGGACGCCCGCAGGCCGGATGTGGACGTGCCCCAGGCGCACAAGGCCGACCCCGCCCTCAACCTCATCCTCAACCTGAATTTCCGCAGGCCGATAGAGATCAAGGAGGAGGGCGTGTACGTGACCCTCGCCTTCGGCGGCCGGCCGCACCCCTGCATCATCCCCTTCGACGCGGTGTGGGCGGTGTACGAGCCGGGCATGAAGAAGATTCAGGTGTGGGAAAAAAGCATTCCCGAGGACCTCGACCTCTCCGGCGAGCCCCTCGCCCCCAAACCGGCCGCCCCGGCCCCGGCCCAAAAAGCGCCGCCGAAGGAAAAGCCCGGCAAAAAGCCCGCCCCCGGCAAGCGCGACCGCAGCCACCTGCGCGTCATCAAATAAACCGGGCCGGCTCGACCCAGGCCCCGGCATGCCGAACCCCGCCCAGGGACACGGAAAAAGCGCCTGAAATTTTCTTTTACAAAGCCCGGCCGATGCATTAAACTCAATAGTCTGCACCAAGTAGATCGAAAACACATTATATGGTGGGCGTAGCTCAGTTGGTAGAGCACTGGATTGTGGCTCCAGTGGTCGCGGGTTCAAATCCCGTCGCTCACCCCATTTACCTCATGCGCCCGTAGCTCAGCTGGATAGAGTTCCGGACTTCGAATCCGTAGGTCGCAGGTTCGAATCCTGCCGGGCGTACCACATTGAGAGGGTTCCAGGCCCCCGCCGGGCGCGCCCCCGGCGCGCGGGAGATGCCGGAATCCCAGGCGTTCATCCCATCCCGACACGGAGGACCCCATGCCGAACACGAAAATCAAAACCCTCATCGCCCTCGCCGCCCTGTTCCTGCTGCCGCTAAGCCAGGTCGAAGCCCAGCAGAAAACGGTGGATCTCCACGGCACGGACAGCGCCGGCAGCTTCAGCTTCGACGCCGCCCCGCCGGAAACAAACGAAAGCGCACCGGCACAAAACGCCGAAAGCGCAGCGGCGAAGCAGGCCGCCCCCGAAGGCAGCAAAACCCTGCACCACAGCATGGCCCCGCACGGCAAGGAGGAGGGCAGCAAAACCTACGCCCACAAGAAAAAGAAGTGCGACAAAGACAAAACCGGCAAGGAAGGCTCCGGCCACCACACCGTGGACCCGCATAAGAAAGAGTGCGACAAAGCGCACGCCAAAAAAGAAGGCTCCGGCCACCACGCGGAGAAATACGGCCACGGCGGCAGGGGTTACGCTCACGGCGAAAGCGACAGCTACGGCAAGGGCGGGCACGGCGAGCACGGTGGCCACGGCATGGACCCGTTCATGCACGTCTTCCGCTTTCAGGAAAAACTCGGCCTGACCGGCGAGCAGGTGGAAGCCATGAAGGACGCCCAGTTTGAATACAAGAAAGAGCGCGTCATGGCGCATGCCGACCACAAGGTCGCCCACATGCAGCTCGACAAGCTGGTACACTCCGGCAACCTCGACGAGGCCGCCATGAAACAGGCGGCCGATCAAATCGCCGCGAGCAAGGCGCGCTCCATCCACGCCATGGTGAACGCCAAGATCGCCCTGCTCAAGATCCTAACGCCGGAACAGCGCGCCAGGATGAAGGCCCTGCACGCCGCGCATCCCGGAGACTGACACGCCCATCGCCCGGGTGGGCAAAAAAACGGGGCGTAGCGCAGCCTGGCAGCGCATCTGCTTTGGGAGCAGAGGGTCGGAGGTTCAAATCCTCTCGCCCCGACCATATAAAACAATGGGTTACGGCTCTAGCCGTAGCCCATTTTTTATTGTGGGTAGCGCTTTGGGTAGCGTTTCACTGGGAAATAGGCCCTTTTGCGGCGTTGACTGCTCCCGGCAATCCATGTGAGAATTAGCTCCCCCCCCATACCACCCGCCAGGAGGAGGAACTTATGCCCGCAAAGATTTTGGCCTCGCTCAGTATCCTGATGCTGGTTTTTTCGGCATCCACCCTC
>QJWD01000140.1 GCA_003235465.1 Nitrospirota bacterium
CCCGAGGTCGCGCGCCATCTCCGCCGACATGGCGTAGGAGGCGCCGGTGAGGAGCGCGGTGATGGCGCCGGCGATGGCGCGGCCCTTCTCCGAATCGTATGGAATGCCGAGCACCATTAGCAGGGCCCCCAAGTTGGCGTAGCCCAGGCCCAGGGTGCGGTAGTCGAAACTCTTCTCGGCCATGATCTTGCTCGGGAACTGCGCCATCATGACGGATATTTCAAGCGTCAGCGTCCACAACCGGCAGGCGTGGCGGAACCCCTCCACGTCGAACACGCCGGTTTCTTCGCGGAAAAACTTGAGCAGGTTGATGGAGGCCAGGTTGCAGGCGGTGTCGTCGAGGAACATGTACTCCGAACAGGGGTTCGAGGCGTGAATGCGGCCGCCCTCGGGGCAGGTGTGCCACTCGTTGATGGTGGTGTCGAACTGCAGGCCGGGGTCGGCCGAGGCCCAGGACGCGAGGTTGATCTTGTCCCACAGGTCGCGCGCTTTCAGCGTGCGGCTGACCTTGCCGTCGGTGCGGCGGATCAGGCTCCAGTCCCCATCTTCTTCGACCGCCGCGAGAAAATCGTTGGTCAGGCGCACCGAGTTGTTGGAGTTCTGCCCGGAAACGGTGAGGTAGGCCTCGGAGTTCCAGTTGGTGTCGTACTCTTCGAATTCGATGTCCGTGACACCCTGGCGGGCGAGCTGGATGACGCGGAAGATGTAGTTTTCCGGCACCGCCACATCCAGGGCGGCGCGCACCGCCTTTCGCAGCGGCTTGTTGCTCTTGATATCGAAGCGGCTGTCATCGTTCCCAGCCGCCGGGTCGTTGCAGGCGGCGAGGATGGCCTTCAGGCTCTTCCTGCACATGCGGCTGCCGGCGGTGAGCGCGGCGACCTTGCGCTCCTC
Organism: Nitrospirota bacterium; assembly: GCA_003235465.1. The sequence continues at coordinate 892 of QJWD01000140.1, forward strand.
CTTCATCTTCCAGTCGATGAATTCCTCGATATCGGGGTGGTCGAGGTCGAGGGTGACCATTTTCGCCGCCCGGCGCGTGGTGCCGCCGGATTTGATGGCGCCGGCGGCGCGGTCGCCGATTTTAAGAAAGCTCATCAGGCCGGAGGATTTGCCGCCGCCGGAGAGCGGCTCGCCGGAACCGCGCAGGTTGGAAAAATTGCTGCCGCAGCCGGAACCGTACTTGAACAGCCTGGCTTCCTGCCGCCACAGATCCATGATGCCGCCCTCGCCGACCAGGTCGTCGCTGATGGACAGAATGAAACAGGCGTGCGGCTGCGGCCGCTCGTAGGCGTTCAGGGATTGCTCGACCTGGTTGGTTTCGGGATTGAAATAGAAATGCCCCTGCGCCGGGCCCTCGAGGCCGTAGGCCCAGTTGAGGCCGGTGTTGAACCACTGCGGCGAATTGGGGGCGGCGAACTGGCGGGCGAGCATGAAGCGCATCTCGTCGTAATAGGCGCGGGCCGCCTCCTCGTTGCTGAAGCATTTGTTTTTCCAGCCCCAATACGTCCAGCAACCGGCCAGGCGGTGAAACACCTGGCGCGAATCGGTCTCGCGCCCATAGCGCTCGCCCTCCGACAGCCCGCTCATCGCTTCCGGGTCCGGCCTGGAGGGGCAGAGCCAGGTCGGCACGCCGGGCTCCTGCACCCGCCGAAGCCGGGCGGGCACGCTGGCCTTCCTGAAGTACTTCTGCGCCATGATGTCCACCGCCACCTGCGACCAGGTGGAGGGAACCACCACCCCCCGCATCTCGGAAACCACCGACCCGTCGGCGTTGGTTATCCGGGAGACCCGTTCGACAAATTCGATATCCTGATACGGATCTTTGCGGTTTTTAGTGAAAGCTCGATTGATGCGCATGGGTGTGCTCCAGGGAAATATATATTTTTTTTATCGATTGGAGGAACGGTTCGAGGGGGGGGAATCTTTCTGCGTCCCTTCAGTCCGGTCTTTTTTCGGGATGGCGCCCGTGATGGGCCCGCATCGAAGCGACAACTATAATATATCATATTTTGTGTAGTCAAATAAAAAATACCACAATATGTAGTGGTGCCCGGGTTTTCCACCCCCAATATCCATTATGCCATAAGCTGCTGAATATAAGAGGCTTTTAACGACCGAATTATGCCACACCAGGAGCGAAAATAAAACGAAAATATGCTTTAGCCTGCTTTCCGGCGGGGGCTGGCGGGGGTCCATCGGCAAGGCCATAATTAGCCATACCGGGCGTTTTTTGCCTAGGGTTCGAGCACCTCGATCTTCACTTTGCCGATGAAAGACATTAGGTTTAAAGGGTTTTCCACGCTGCCCTCGCTCAGCTTGATGTGGGTGGCGTCCACCCGGTCCTGCCCGAAGGTGGGGTCGAGGGCGCGCCACTCGCCGACGTGCACCTCAGGCCATGCATGATACAGGAAACCTCCATATTGAGACGAGTAGACCAGGCCGTTGACGATTTTGGTGGGGATGCCAAGAGCGCGCGCCAGGGCGGTGAACAGGTAAGTGTGGGACTGGCACTCGCCGCGCCCGTCGTTCAGGGCGTCGAGCGCGGTGGTGGCGTCGACCAGGTCCTTCTTCAGGTTGGAATACACCCACAAGTTGATCGCCCGCGCCGCCTGCCAGGGGTCGGCGGCGTCGCCGGCGAGTTTGCGGGCCAGGCGGCGGATTTGCGGATGGTTCGCCTGCACCGAGGGCGAATCGCTAAGCCACTGGGCCGAATCGGCAACCGGGGCGCCCCGCCCCAGCGGGGCCGCGGGCTCCATGTTGATCTCCAGGGTGGCGCTGAACGTGCCGTTCGCCGCCTTCCGGGAAGAGACGATTTTCTGCCTGTGGTCCTCGGGGATGCTGTTTGCCGCCTCCAGGTTGGCCACCGCGAGCTTAAGCCGCTGGCGGCTTTCCGGCTCGGCGATTTCGCGTTCGGGCTTCACCAGGCTAAGGGTGATGACGCTGCTCATGGAAAGCGGGTCACCGCCCATGTCGCGGGCGGCCGCTTCCGGCTCGAGGATCGATAGAAAGCCCTGGCTGGAGCGTTCCCGCATCACCCGGCCCTCTTCGCTGACCCACAGGGTGGACTGCATGCCGCCCAGCCGGTATTCCACCACCCAGGTCGGCACGGTTTCCCCCTGGTACGAGAGATCCTCCCGCCGGTCGACGCGGTAGCTGAGTTCAGCCATCATCTGGTAGGGTTCGAGGAACACCTGCATCGCCCCCTCGCGGCCGATTTCGAGCCCCGCGTCGAGCAGGTTGAACAGGTAGGTCGTCGAAAGGGCGGAGCCCGCCGGGTACGGCAGGTGGCGGGTCTGGTCGAAGCCTTCGCCCGTCACCCGGAAGACGAGCTGCCCCCCTTCCTCCCGCCCCTCGACCTTCTGCCGGTGCCCGGTGATCTCCTGCAGCAGCGTGAACCCGGCCAGCCTGAGCTCCGGCGTCAGATGGGTCCTCTGCGCGAACGATGTGGTGGCGAGCTTGCCGTCCTCGCTTTTAAGTTGCAGGTACACGCGCGACTCAAGCTCGATGCCCTGCCCGGTCACCCGCCTCTTGGTCTGAATGAAACCGAGCTTCTTGCCCTGGAAATAGGTTGCCATCCAGTCCTCGCTCGCCCCCGGTTCCCGCCAGGACGGCGAAGCCGCAAACGCCTCCGCATGCAGGGCGAGGGCGAGGATGAACACGACTGCAAGTCTAAAACGCGGCATGCGTCAGGGCTCCTGCAGGTTGGCTCGAACCGTCCTTCCCATGATAGGGGATGTCGGGCGGCCAGCCCAGGGTTTTCGCCGTTCGCGTTAAGCGGGCGAGGTAAAATTATATGTGAAATCGCCCGCGGTGCCGTGGTAATATTACGTTTTTTCCGGCGGCCCGGATCTGGGCACCGTTACCTCACCCTATCAATTCCAGGCGACACGCCATGCTCAACCCCGAACAGGTCAAAACCTACCTCACTTTCGACGATGTCCTGCTGTTGCCCGCGCGCTCCCGGGTGCTGCCAAACGAGGTGAACATTTCGACCCGGCTGACGAAAACCATCCGGCTCGGCTGCCCGCTCATCAGCGCGCCGATGGACACCGTCACCGAAACCAATCTCGCCATCGCGCTGGCGCAGGAGGGCGGCATCGGCATCATCCACCGCAACCTGCCGCCGGATCTGCAGCGCAAGATGGTCGACAAGGTGAAACGCTCGGTGAGCGCCATGATTCCGGACCCCATCACCATGCATCCGGACCAGAACATCGCCGAGGCCTTGCAGGAGATGAAAAAATACAACATCTCCGGCATCCCCATCACCGAGGGCACGCGGCTGGTCGGCATTCTCACCAACCGCGACCTGCGCTTCGAAACCAACCTGCAAAAGCCGATCAAGAGTTTGATGACCAAGGACCTCGTCACCATCAAGGAGGGGACGCCGCTCGATAAGTGTAAGGAGATCCTGCACGAGCACCGCATCGAAAAACTACTGGTGGTTGACAAGAAGGGCAACCTCAAGGGCCTGGTCACCATCAAGGACATCGAGAAGGCGGGGCAGTACCCGAACGCCTCGAAGGATTCCAAGGGCCGCCTGCTGGTGGGCGCGGCGCTCGGCGTGGCCAAGAGCCCGCTCGAGCACATCGAAGCGCTGATCCACGTTGGCCTCGACGTGCTGGTGATCGACAGCGCGCACGGCCATTCCGAAAAGGTCTTAAAGACCATCGCCCAGATCAAGAAAAGCTTTCCCAGCCTGCCGGTCATCGGCGGCAACGTCGCCACCGCCAAGGGCACCACCGACCTCATCAAGGCCGGGGCCGACGCGGTCAAGGTGGGCATCGGGCCGGGGTCGATCTGCACCACCCGCATCGTCACCGGCGTCGGCGTGCCGCAGAT
>QJWD01000339.1 GCA_003235465.1 Nitrospirota bacterium
GCGGTCGGGGCGGTGGGTCTCTCGATGATGGCGGCCATCCTGCCGCAGCCTGATAAAATCAACGGGCCGCGATGGATGTTCTGGATCTTCGCCGGTTTTTTTCTCTATGCCGGGCTGTCGTTCATGTGGCACGGCCTAAAAGGGGCGCTCAGGCGAAAGGCCATCGAACAGCTGAAGCAGAGGCGCGCAACCAGCCCCTGGGACTGGGATTTCGACTGGAACCCCATCGGCTACTCGCGGCCGAAATGGAAAAAGCCCGCGAAGACGCTGTTCATGGCCGCCATCTTCGCCACCTTTCTCGCGCCGTTCAACTGGTGGGCGTTCGCCTCGGGGGAAAAGAGTTACGTGCTTTATTTCGTGGTCGGCCTGTTCGATCTCATCACCGTCGGCATTTTCTGCCAGTTCGTTTATGAGCTGGCGCAGTATTTCAAGTACGGCACCAGCCGCCTATTGTTTTTCGCGTTCCCCTTTCAGGTGGGCGGCGAACTCAGGCTGGGGCTGAAGGGCTTGCCCAGCAGCGCCCTCATCGAGGAACTCACGCTCAGCCTCAGGTACATCGAGGAGCGGTACGAACTCCGCGGCACCGGGAAAAACCGCCGGCAGGAAGTGGTGTGCTACCAGAAATACCTCGACCAGCGGACGCTTGCGGGGCGCGACATCCCGCCGGGGCCGGTGCTGGAGATCGAATGGGCCCTGCCGGACAACCCCGAGTACATAAGCCGCCTCTCCGAACGGCCCGCCCGGTTCTGGGAACTGGAAGTGAAAGGAAAAACCCCCGGCGTCGACTACCAGGAACGGTTCCTGCTTCCGGTTTACGGGCGGCCGTGAGGTGAAAAAAATTTTGCCGCTTTCGGGCGGCGGCGGGCGGCCGGGTTTCGCCGCCCCTGTCGGAGGAAGGAGCATCCATGGCCAAGATGGATTACAACGTCATCGCCATCGGCGGCGGTTCAGCCGGGCTGGTGTCGGCATACATCGCCGCCGCGGTGAAGGCGAAGGTGGCGCTGATCGAAAAACACAAGATGGGGGGCGACTGCCTGAACACCGGCTGCGTGCCGAGCAAGGCGCTTCTCAGGAGCGCGAAGATGCTCTCCTACATCCGCCGCCACAAGGAATTCGGCATCAAGCGGGCGGAGGCCGAGTTCGATTTCGCCGACATCATGGATCGGGTTCAGCGGGTCATCGGCAAGGTGGAGCCGCACGACAGCGTGGAGCGATACACCGGCCTCGGCGTCGATTGTCACATCGGCGAGGCGCGGGTGCTTTCCCCCAACGAGGTGAGGGTGAACGGCAGGACTCTCACCACCCGCAACCTCATCATCACCACAGGCGCCCGGCCCTTCGTGCCGCCGATTCCCGGCCTCGACAAGGTGTCCTTCCTCACCACCGACACGCTATGGAACCTGCGCGAGCTACCCGGGCGTTTCGTGATCCTGGGCGGCGGCCCCATCGGTTCGGAAATCGCCCAGGCCTTCAACCGCTTCGGCAGCCGCGTCACCCAGGTGGAGATGCTGCCCACCCTGCTAAACCGCGAGGATGAGGAGATTGGCCAGGCGATCACGGATAAGTTCCGCGCGGAAGGCATCGACGTGCGCACGGGCACGCGCTGCAAGGAAGTGCTGGTGGAGAACGGCCAGGCCTGCGTGCTGGTGGAGAAAGACGGCGAATCGGAAAAAATTCCGTTCGACGAATTGCTCGTCGCCGTTGGCCGCGCCGCGAATGCGCGCGGCTTAGGCCTCGAGGAGCTGGGGGTGAAACTCGGCGAGTGCGGCACGCTGGATGTCGACCCCTACCTTCAGAGCACCTCGCACGCGAATATCTACGCCGCCGGCGATGTGGCGGGCCCGTACCAGTTCACCCACACCGCGGCGCACCAGGCCTGGTATGCGACGGTGAACGCCCTGTTTGGCCCGTTTGTCAAATTCCGCGCCGATTACCGGGTGATTCCCTGGTGCACGTTCACCGACCCGGAGGTGGCGCGCGTCGGCCTGAACGAGCGGGAAGCGAAGGCGGCGGGCATTCCCTACGAAGTCACGCGCTACGGCATCGACGATCTCGACCGCGCCATCGCCGACAGCGAAGACCACGGCGTGGTGAAAGTGCTCACCGAGCGAGGCAGGGACAGAATCCTCGGCGTCACGCTGATGGGCCACCACGCCGGCGACCTGATCGCCGAATACGTTCTGGCGATGAAGCACGGCCTCGGCCTGAACAAGATCCTGGGCACCATCCACATCTACCCCACCCTGGCCGAGGCCAACAAGTTCGCGGCGGGGGAATGGAAGCGCGCGCACCTGCCAGGGGCCCTGCTCAAGCTGGCGGAGAAAATCCACCGCTTCAGACGCTAAAGGGCGGTGGGTTCAGATCTTGATGTAGAGGCCGTCCTCTTCGGTGAGAACCTTGTAGGTGGGGAGAATCGAGGTGCGGTCGAATTTGCAGTAGCCCTTTTTCACGTGCCAGGAGCACTTGTCGTAGCGGCATTTGGCGAAAAAGCCGTTCAGGCTTTTCGGGTCCAGCCCGATTCCGCATTTGGAGCACTTGTTGGTGATGGCGTAATAGGTGCCGTCGACCTTGAACAGGGCGAGTTCATACATGAACTCCGTGAGCGGGTGCTTGAGGCTGATGGCGCGCCCCTCACCCTCGCCTGGGGCTTCGCCCAATTCCGAAATTTTTACGATAGACATGGTTTGTGGCGTCAGTCCTTGGGAAGGTAGGGCCCGTAAAGCTCCCGGTAGTATTTTTCCAGGTCCCAGCGGAACCGCCCCTTGAGGTGCGGCAGCATTCCGGCCAGCTCGTGATCGTAGCTGACGTAGGCCTCGGATTTTTTCTGCACGTCCTCCGGCCGGGTGATATTGGGGTCGAGGTAGGATTCGCCCAGCGCCGAGCCGCCGACAATGAGCCCCTGGCCCATTTTGATCCAGCGGCCGATCAGCAGGCGCTCTTCCTCTGATCCAGGTTCTACAGCCATGGTCGTTCTTTCATTCGTCTTGGTGGGGCCAAAGCGGGGCGGCCTTGTGCAGCCGCCGAACCTGGGCGTGCCCGCCCGCGTCCGGCCCCCGGTGGTTGCAATTGTGTGCCGGGATAAGGTAGCATAGGTGCCGTTCCATTTTCAATTTTGAGTCCAGCAAACCTTTATTCACCGAATAGAAGGCAAGGCCCGATCATGTCATCAGAGACACAATCCACCAAGACCGCCGAGGAATGGTTCCAGGAAGGCCTCCGGGCGGGTAAACTGGGCGACGGCCGCACCGCGATGGAATCGTACAAAAAGGCGGTGAAGCTCGACCCGGACCACTTCCTCGCCCAGTTCAACCTCGGCATCCGCTACGGCAAGGTGCTGATGAACCTGGACGCCGCGAAATGCTTTCGCGAGGCGCTGCGCGTCAAGCCCGACGCGCCGATGGTGCACTACAGCTTGGCGGTGGTTTCCAACCTCGTTGGCGAAACCGACGAAGCCTTCACGCATTACAAGGAAGCCCTTCGCATCAACCCGGAGTTCGCCCGCGCCCATAGCAACCTGGCGATGCTTTATTATTCCATCAAGCGTGGCCGCGAGACGGTTCACCACCTGCTGGCCGCCGCACGCCAGTTCGAGAAGAATGGCGACGAGTTGATGTTGAACAACGCGCGCGACCTCATCGAGGAATGCTGCCGCGAGTTCCAGCTCACCCGGGAAGAATGCGAGACGCTGTAAAGCGCCGGCGTTCGGTCTAGGCCATGGACCACGATGTGCTGGTCCTCGGTGGCGGCTCGGCGGGCTACGCCGCGGCGCGCACGGCGAGGGAGCTGGGCGCGCGGGTGGCCATCGTCGACCCGGGGCCCCTCGGCGGGCTGTGCATCCTGCGCGGCTGCATGCCCACCAAGGCCATCCTGAGATCGTCGGACGTTCTCGCCCTCATCCGCCGCGCGCCGGAGTTCGGCCTGCTTCCCGCCCGGGCCGGGGCCGACCTGTCCGCGATCATCGACCGCAAGGATCGCCTGATCCGCGAATTCGCCGACTACCGCACCGGCCAACTGAAGGAATTTCCCCTCTACGAACACCCCGCGTCGTTCATCTCGCCGAACGAGGTGGCCGTCGGCGGCCGCGTGATCTCAGCGAAAAGCGTGATCATCGCCACGGGATCGGAAATCGTCCCGCCCGCCATCCCCGGGCTCGCCGAGGCCGGGTTCATCACCAGCGACGACGCCGTCAAGATGCGCCAGCCGCCTGCATCCATGATCGTGCTGGGGGGAGGGCCGGTGGCGCTGGAGCTCGCGCAGTTCTACCTGCGCCTGGGCGTTCGCGTTAGCCTGTTGCAGCGCAGCGGTCATATTCTCTCAAGCGGCGATGAAGACCTCGCCCGCCCCCTCGAAGCCAGGCTGAGGGAGGAAGGCATGCAGGTGTTCACTGGCACGCGCATCGTTCGCGTTGAGGGCGGGCAAGGCGGGCGGCGGGTGGTGTTCACCCACGAGGGCGGGGAGAAAACCCTGGAGGGCGAGGTGATCCTGATGGCGCTCGGCCGAAAGCCCAGGACAAGCGGCCTCAACCTGGAAGCCGCGGGCGTGGCGCTCGATGGGGGCCGGGTGCGGGTGGATGCCGCCATGCGCACGAGCCAGCCGCACATCTTCGCCGCGGGCGATGTCAACGGCCTTAAGGAGATCGTCCATGTCGCCATCATGCAGGGGGAAATCGCCGCGCTGAACGCGCTTCTGCCCGACAAGCCCGCAAAAACCCTCGACGAGCGGCTTTCGGTGAGCGTTGTGTTCACCGATCCGGCG
>QJWD01000052.1 GCA_003235465.1 Nitrospirota bacterium
CAGCGCCGGCAGGGCGTAAGGGGTGGCGGACCAGTGCAGCACCCAGTCGTACATGCGTCGAATGATTTTCATAAGGGGCCGGGATGAAGGGTGGGAGGAAGTGAGTTCATGGATCGGGCTAAAGCAGGTTTGCCGGGTCCACATCGAGCGACACTTTGACCTTGCCCGCGGGCGGCTGGGCGGCGGGGCTTTCCGAGAAGCGCTTGAGCGCCTCGGTGAGCGACGACCAGCGACCGGAACGCAGGATGATATGCCAGCGGAAGCGGTTCTTGATGCGGTAGAGGGCGGCGCGCGACGGGCCCAGAATCTCGATGTCGCCCTGGCCCGCGGCGATGCCCTTGAGGACGCGCTTCATGCCGTCGAGGGTTTTCTGGCCGAGCGTCTCGCTCGCCGATTCGACTTCGATGGCCGCCATGCGCACGAACGGCGGGTAACTGAGCTTGCGCCGAAACGACAGCTCGCGCTCGAAGAAGCCCGCCATGTCGTGCTCGCGGACGAAGTCGAACACGTAGTGGCCGGGGTTCGTGGTCTGCACGATCACCTGGCCGGGCACCTTGCCTCGGCCCGCCCGCCCCGCCACCTGGGTGAGCAGCTGGAACGAGCGCTCGCTTGAGCGGAAGTCGGGAATGTTGAGCGACAAGTCGGCGTTCACCACCCCGACCAGGGTGACGCCGGGAAAGTCGTGGCCCTTGGTGATCATCTGCGTGCCGATGAGGATGTCGATCTCCTGCGAATGCATGAGCCGGTGCATTGCCTCGAACGCCGAGCGGCCGCGCGTGGTGTCCCGGTCGAGGCGGGTGACGCGCGCTTCCGGGTAAAGGCGGCGCACCATCTCCTCCAGTTTTTCGGTGCCGAAGCCGCTGAAGCGGATGACCTCGCCGCCGCAGTCGGCGCAGCTTCCCGGCATGCGCGCCGCGTGGTTGCAGTAGTGGCAGCGCAGCGTGCTCTCGTGGCCGTGGAACGTGAGGGTGACGCTGCAGCGCGGGCAATCGAACACGAAACCGCATTCGCTGCAGAAAACGTAGTGCGCGGTGCCGCGCCGGTTGAGAAACAGGAACGATTGCTCGCCGCGCGAAAGCCGCTCGCGGATGGCGGATCTCAGCGCGCCGGACAGGATGGAAAAGTTTTTATTCTCGTCCTTCTCCTTGTTCATGTCCACCGTGCGCACCACCGGCAAAAGCCTGTCGCCCACCCGCCTGTCGAGCGACAGCAGGCGGTACTTTCCCGTCCTCGCGTTGTAGAGCGATTCCATCGACGGCGTCGCCGAACCGAGGATCACCACCGCGTTTTCGTCCCGCGCGCGGATGATGGCGGTGTCGCGTGCGTGGTAGCGCGGGCTCGAATCCTGCTTGTACGAGGTGTCGTGCTCCTCGTCGATGACGATGACGCCGAGGTTGCTGAACGGGGCGAACACCGCCGAGCGCGCGCCCACCACGATGGACACCTGGTTATTCCTGACCCGGTCCCACTCCAGGAACCGCTCGCGCTGCGTGAGCCCGCTGTGCAAAATCGCCACCCGGCCGCCGAAGCGGTTTTGAAAGCGCGACACCGTTTGCGGCGTGAGCGATATCTCCGGCACCATCATGATGGCGGTCTTGCCGAGCGCAAGCGCGCGTTCGATGCAGCGCAGGTAGATTTCCGTCTTGCCGCTGCCGGTGACGCCGAACAGGAGATAGGTGGCGTATTCGGATTGATCGAGGGAGTGCGTGAGCACATCGTAAACCGGCGCCTGGTCCTCGGTGAGCGGCGGCGCTTGTTCCATTGCCGCCGGGGCGGCGGGTTCGTCCTTCGCCTGGCGCTCGAATTTTTCCCGCGTGAAGGCGACGAGACCCCGCGCCTCCATCTTCTTCAGCACCTGGGCGGCGGTGGAAAGCTCTGCCGAAAGGGCGCTCACGGGTAGGGGCCCGGCCTTCAGGCGGCGCTGGAGGTCCCGTTGCCGGGGGCTGCTCCTTAGCAGGGGAAGCGCGATCTCGTCGTCCAGGCCCCGGTCGGTCAGGCGGGCGACGCGCTCGTAACGGCAGCCGACGGTGCTTTGGCGAATGCGCGTCTCCTCGGCCAGCGCGCCCGCCTGCCTGAGGCGCGCCAGGGTGTGGGCGCTGAAATGCTTACCCAGTCGCCGCTCCAGTTGCCTGGCCGACAGCGGCCCCGCCGTGCGGGCGGTTTCGAGCAGCAGGAATTCACTCTCCTTGAGGTCCCCCGATTCCAGCTTGAGAAGCCCCTCTTCGCTGATCGTTAGCAGCGTCTCGCTCTCGTCGTCGAGGCCGGCGGGCAGGGCGGCCTTGATCGCCTCGCCCCAGGAGGCGTGGTAATAGTCCGCGATCCAGCGCGTGAGAGACAGGATGGCGGGCGAAACCACCGGGCCGCTGTCCGGCAAGTCGGTGATCGCCTTGATCTCCACCCCCTCTGGCGGCTCGGCGTGGAGGGAAACCACGTAGCCGGTGATCCTGCGCCGCCCGAAGGGAACGAACACCCGCGCCCCCACCTGCACCTGGCCCGCCAGCGCTTCCGGAATGCGGTAGGTGAACGAATCCTTAAGCGGCAGGTTGAACACCACCTCGGCGTAGCCGGGGGTTTCCTTCCGCCGCAAAATGAAGGCCGGGGTTTCTAATGGGGTTAGAGAACTCATGAGCGGATCGGGCACCTCGTTTCCCGCAGATTGTACCAAAAGAAGCGATAAAAAACCGCCCCCGGGGGGCTTTATTCAACCATTGACTCAGGCGGGGAATTCAATTAGGCTCAGATTTTTTAAAGCTCGGGAGAGGCACGGACCCGGCGCCGCCGGGCGGCATGCCCGACCACGTCAAGGAGGCCGCATGAACGTTGGAGACAAAATCAAACTGAACTTCGCGGGCAAATCCCGCGACGCCGTGGTTCATAAGGTGTTCCCGAACACAGTTCACCTCAAGGTGGATTTCGACAACCACAAGGGGAAAATCGTCAAGCGCAAGCTTCGCGCCGTGGGTTCGGGCAAGGCGGCGAAGAAAAAAAGCTAGCCGGGATTGGGCGGGGGCTAGAAATACGTCTTGATGTCCGCCTTCTTTTTCAGCGCCTGAACGTAGTCCTGCGTGGCCTGGCCCAGTTTCTTCTGCACCAGGGTATCGCGGATCGACGCCTTCACGTCCTCGTAGGGCCGGGTGCCGCCGGGGGTGCGGTCGGTCACCTTGAGCAGGTGCATGCCGTGCGCCGTCTTGAACGGCGCGCTCACTTCGCCGACCTTCAATTTGAACGCCTGTTCGCTGAAGGCGGGGAGCATTTGCCCGCGGCTGAAAAAACCCAGGTCGCCGCCCTTGTCGGCGAGGCTGTCCTGGGAAAACTTTTTCGCCAGCCCCTCGAACTCGGTTCCCATGTTCACCTGCTCCAGGATCGAATCGATCTTCTTGCGCGCCTTGCGTTCCCCCTCGGCGCCGTCGCCGGGCCGGATCTTGATGAGAATGACGCTCGCCCGCACCTTCTCCTCGCTCTCGAATTGGCTCCGGTTCTTTTCGTAATAGGATTGCATGGCCTTGTCGTCGACCTGGACAGTGGGCTCGATCTCCTTCTTGATGAGCGCGTCCATCAACAGATCGGTCCTCAGCGCCTCGCGGTATTGGTCGAGCGTCAGGCCCTGGTCCGAAAGCTTGTGCTTGAACACAGCCTCGGACTTGAACCTGGACTTCACCTCATCGATTTTCTTGTCGACCTCCGCGTCGGACACGCGAAGGCCAAGCTCGCCGCTCTTTTGCACCAGGAGGGTGCGGCTGATCTCGTCCTGAAGAACCATCTTGGCGGCGGTTTTGAGTTCGTCCGCCGACAGGGTCATGCCCTTTTTCTTGTAATTCGCGACGGTTTTCTTGAGTTCCCTGAGGATGGCGTCCTTGCCGATGTCGGTGCCATTCACCTTGGCCGTCACCTCCGGCAGCGAGATGGGCAGTTCGTCGTGCTTGTGGCCGGCGTGCGCCCATATCCCCGTCGCGGAAAACGCGATGACGGGGGCGATCAGGAGAAACGGCAAAAACATCTTCCCTCGGGAAGTCATGAGCGGGTCCTTTCTTGAAGGATGTTGGATCAAGACGCGGGCTTAAGCCCTGCCTGGCCGATAATTTAAACTAAACATTCAACCGGGCGCTGTCAAGCCCGTTATGGGGAACCCGGGCCGCTCAGGGCGCGGGCAGGACGAAGCGGAAGCCGTAGATGTCGTTCTGCACATCGGGGTCGTTGTGCGCCCGCCTCACCACCTGGATGCCGTCGAGGTCGTTGATCCACGAGCCGCCTCTAAGCACCCTGCCTCGGCCGGGGGTTTCCGGGCCCATGGGGTCGAACTCGGGGCTGCTTTGGTAGTAGTCGCTGTCGTACCAGTCGAGGCACCATTCCCAGACGTTGCCCGCGACGTTCAGCAGGCCGAACGGGCTCTGGCCGGCTTCGTAGTAGGTGACGGGGGCGGTGCGGGGGAAGTTGTCGTCGTCGCCGAAGACGTTGGCGAAGTAGGTGAAGAACCCCTTGGCCCACTTCTCTCCCCACGGCCAGAGGCGGCCGTCGTTGCCGCGTGCGGCCTTTTCCCATTCCGCCTCTGTGGGCAGGCGGCCTCCCCTGTAGTGGGCGTACGCCATGGCGTCGTGCCAGCTGACGCCGACGACGGGCAAATCCGGCGCGTTGAAGTTCGGGTCGTCCCAGAGCGCCGGTTTTTCGTGACCGGTGGCCTGGACGAATTCCATGTACTCGGCGTTCGACACCTCGTGCTTGCCGATGAAGTAGGCCCGGGTGCTGACGAAATGCAC
>QJWD01000237.1 GCA_003235465.1 Nitrospirota bacterium
AGAGCCTGGGCAAGAATCGAGGTGGACAGCCCGGCAAGCCCGATCTCGGTTTGCGCCGCGCGCGAGCCGTCTTCCTCGATGGCGCGTTCGATCATGCCGTCGAGGAACAGGGTCAAAAACCCCCACAAGAGCCCGCCCACAATCAGAAACGCGACGAGCCCCTGCCAGCGGAAGAATTTCATAACTTGGTCCCCATCAGGGTCTGGTACAGCTTGACGATCTTGAGCGAACCGAGGATCGGGTATTTATTGAGGCGCGCCTGAATCTGCTCCCGGTATTGCCCCACCACCCCGTTGAACAGGAAAAAAAGCGGCAGCGAAAGCGCCAGCGAGACCAGGAGGCTGCCCATGACGATGGAGTTGTTGAGCTTGCCGAGCAGAAACACCGGGCAGGAAAAAAACTGCATCCAGAACGGCTTGAGCCCGGGCGCGGTAAGCACGCCGAGGCCGATGGAGTGAAACAGCGGATCGAGCAGATAGGCCACGCCGGAGAAGAAGGCGAAGCTCAGGATCATCAGGCCGAGGTTCAGGTTGATGATGAAGGCGAGAAATACCACCGCCAGATTGTGCAGCGAATAAAGCGGCGTGAGCCCGACGATCATGCCAAACACCACGCCCAGGCTGAGCTGCCAGGGGCGGGCGTTGGAATTCAGCGCCTTGAAGATTTTGAGCACGGGGCCGAGCATGATCTTTACCTGGCGACGGAGGAACGGGTAACGCGCCGGCAACCTGGCCGGACCTTCTCCCTTGGTTTACCACCGGCGGGGGATCAATTCAACCGTTTTATTGGAAGGCGGATATCGCTTGGGAAACAGCGCAACACGGGTCGCTTATAATGACACGCGCGGCAAGTGGCCACGGCCCATAGCCAATGCGCCTCAACGGGCGGCCGCGGCCAGGGCTTCCCGGCGTATTTTCCTGGCCTTCCTGAATACCGGCTCGGCCTTGCCGTGCTCGCCCATGGTCTTGTACAAAGAGGCGAGGTTGTCCAGCGTCTTGATCACCTCAGGGTGGTCGGCCCCCCAGGCGCGCTCGCAGAGCTTTCCGGCGCGGATGAAAAGCGGCTCCGCTCCCGCCAGGTCGCCCTGGGTCATATAGACCACGGCCAGGTTGTTGAGCGGTTTGGCCAGGGCTGGGTCGCTTCGGCCAAGCAGCCTCTCCTGAATTTTCAGGCCGCGCTGAAAAAGGTGGGCCGCCTGGTCGTGCTTGCCCATGTCGAAATAAAGCCTGCCCATGGCGTCCAGGGTGTCCGCCACCTGAGGGTGTTCCGCGCCGAAAATCCCCTCGCGCATGTTGCGGCATTTCTGGTAATAGGCTTCGGCCTGCGCCATATCGCCATGGGCCTTGTACAGAGCGGCCAGGTCAAAAAGCGTTTCGGCGAGCAGCGGGTGCTCCATGCCGTGGACGCTCGCGCGGATTTTCAGCACCTGAAAGAAAATCGGTTCGGCGCTCTTGAAATAGCGCACCTGGACGTACAGGCGCGCCAGCCGGCTGGCGGCGTCGAGCACGCGGGGGTCGTCCTTAGGGCAATGCAGCTTGCGGATTTTCAGCTCGCGCTTGAGCAGGGTTTCGGCGCGCGGGAACATTTCCTCGTCGATATGATCCTTCGCGATGCGCCTGAGGCAGCCCGCGAGCAACAGGTGGTCGGAACCAAAAATCATTTCAATGCCACCGGCCAGAATCGACCGCCAGGTCTGGTTGTTGCTGCCGCCAAGGCGGTTCAGCACATCGATCACCAACTCGGCTCCTGAATAAATTTTATCTTTCATTACATGCGCTCGCTTCGTTTCTCCGGGGTGTAACACAGGCCCGCCGCTTTCAGTTCCGCCGCGGGCGACTAACAAATTTCGTCACCCGGTGGACTGTCTCTCCACGGATTGCACTCGCCGTGCCAAGCCGCCCCCACCGACGAAAGGGATTACCGGAGAAACCGTTTATCATGGTCATTCATTTTTTGCTTTCTCCAGAAACGCGATCCAGGTCACAACGCTGAATTTTCCTCGAAACAATCCGTGACGGAATGGATACAGGGGGATTGCATAAAATCATACGGCGTGCCGGGCCAACGCCGATCACAAAAATGCAAACCGTCGACAACAGGTGAGAGAGGGGGATGGGACGCGGGCGGCGCGGCGACTTGTCTAACCCAAGCGGATGGCGGGTCGCGGGCAATTCAATAATCGACGATCTCTCCGCCGGGTATCCGGCGCGGCTGCTTGTCGAACTCGAGCGGATGGTCGGTTCCAGGCAGAATCGTGCCGTCCCAGGAGTACGCGCCGATGCGGCTCCAGGTTCCGGGCTCCGCGCGGGCGATAAAATCGATGCGGACGATGGCCTTCGGGTTCTTGTAGCCGTATTTTGAAGGCGCGATGAGGCGGAGGGGAAATCCGTGCTCGTCCGATAGCGGCTCGCCGTCCATCGCGTGCACGAGGAGGACGCCCTCCTGATGCAGGCTCGCGAGCGGCAGGGATTCGCTGTAGCCGTCGCCACAGGTGAAACGCACCGCCTTCGCCTCGGGCAACGGGCCGGCGAGGGATTCTATCTCGCGAAAGCGAAACCCGCCCCAGCGCGCCCTGGCCGACCAGCACTCGACGCACTTGAGCCTGGACGACCGCCAGATCACCGGCAGTTCAAGAAGTTCTTTCAGGGCGAGGCTAAGCGGCCGCTCGCACAACCCGCCGACGTCCAGCCGCCAGCTTGCGCCATCGATGCGGCGCATGGGCTTCCAGTAATTGATGTAAAACCGCTGAAAGCGGCCCGCGCGGGTTTTGCCGACGTAGGCGGTGCCCGCGAATTCGTCGCCGGCGAACGCCCGTGGCGCGCGGCCGAGAACCAGAAGGAAAAGCGCCAGGCGGCCGAAGGTCCACGCCCGGCCAAGAAACCCTCGCCTGGTCATCACGGCGCACCCCGCGCGCAGCGGAACCCGACGAAAATGAAGCGCTCGCCTGGCGAGAGAAAAATCCGCTCAAAGATTTTGCTGTATTCATGATCGAGATGCAAAGTCCACAGGCCGCCGCGCGCCGCTTTCCTGCCCTCCCGCTCTTCGTCGGTCCATTCCCACAGTGAACCCGCCATGGCGCGCGGGCCGTACACCGAGACGTCCAGCCGGTCGAGCCCGGCCCGCCGCTTGACCACGCCGGAAAAGAAGGGATGAAAGGTTTTTTTCGGATGCCGGTCGCCCCAGGGGTAAAGACGGCCGTCGCCGCCGCGCGCCGCTTTCTCCCATTCATCAGGCCTGGGCAGGCGCTTGCCGAGGGCGGCGCAGTAGTCTCCGGCTTCCTGCCACGTCATGCCGCTCGCCGGGTGCTCCGCCGCCCCTTCCGGGTAGGCATGGGCGGGAAACCGTTTGGCGAACTCGCGGTTGGTGACCTCGTCCCGGTCGATGAAAAACGCCGGCAACACGGCTTCGCGCACGCCCCCGCCTGCCCCGTCGCCGGCGAGAAAGGGCCCGGCGGACACCTCCACCATGCCGGACGCGCTCGCGCCCCCCGCCGGAAATAAAACCAGGCAGGCCGCGAGGACCAGCGCTTCAGGCGTAAAGCCCGGCCACCCACTTGCCGTAGCCGTTGTATTTTTGCGTTTGAAAGACATCTCCCGTCCCGATCATTTTTTCCGTGCGCTGCGACCAGCGCGGGTGCGGCACATCCGGGTCGACGTTGGACTCGAAGGGATACTCATGGGGGATCAGCGTGCTCCAGAACGTCGCCGGCTGGGTGTCGGTGAACTCGATTTTGACGATGGACTTGATGCTCTTGTAGCCGTACTTCCACGGCGTGACGATGCGAAGCGGCGCGCCGTGCTGGCCGGGCAGCGTGTGGCCGTAGACGCCGGTGGCGACGAACGTCAGCTCGTTCATCGCCTCGGCCATCGTCAGCCCTTCATTATACGGCCAGGGCAGGTCCGCCTGCAGCTTTTGCCCCGGCGCGATCTCCGGGTCCATGAAACTGACGAAACGCACATAGCGCGCCTTGGACGTGGGCCGGAATTTTTCGATCAGCGCCTTCATTGGGAAGCCGTTCCACGGCACAACCATCGCCCAGCGCTCGACGCAGCGGTGCCGGTACACGCGCTCCTCCACCGGCAGCGAGCGGATGAGGTCGTCGACATCCACCACGCCGGGCTTCTCCACGTGCCCCGCGATCTCCACCTTCCACGGGCGCGGCTTGAAATCGTGAATCAGTTTCCACACGCCCTCCTTCACCGAAGTGAACTCATAGAAGTTGTTGTAGGTGAGGGCGGCCTTCTCGTCGGACACCGGCCGGTCGACGGTGAAGGCGGTGTTTCGCCTCAAATTCTCCACCTTTTCGAAATCGGTCTTCAGGCTTTCCCGCCGCCCGAACAAAAGTTCCTTCAGGCTCTTGCCGCCGCCGGCGAAGGCGGGGCCCGCGTAAAGCGCGCCCGCGATGCCGAGGCCGGCGATGCCCATGGTCTTCAGAAATTCCCTTCGGTTCTGGTACACCGCCTCCGGTGTGATCTCATTATCGCGCGCGTTCCATTCGGGGGGCATTATGATCGCACTCATGGCATTTAACTCCGATAGCGTTTTTTATCGTTCAGGACGAAGGGCCTGGTTTCGCCCCGCTCCCGTCCCGCATTCTGCCTTATGTCGTATCCAGGGTATCCAGCTTACACAGGCCGCTTTTTTATTCACCGCTTCATGCAGGCGGCATATGGCCTTAAAGGACCAGAATACACCCCCGGCCAGGGAGGAGAAATACCCGTGTGCTTCTCAGCCGCCCTTGAT
>QJWD01000013.1 GCA_003235465.1 Nitrospirota bacterium
ACAAGCCGGCCAACATCTCCATCGCCGAGGACGTACCCATCGCCAGCACCATTTTAAACACCACCACCGCCAACCCGACCACCTCGACATCGGTGGAGTTCAGGAGCGTCGGCATCAAGCTCGACATCACGCCGAAGATCAACTCGGAGAATTTCGTCAACCTGGCAATCAACCAGGAGATCAGCAGCGTGGCTGATAGCTCCTTTCAGGCGACCGGCGCGCCCTCGTTTTTGACCCGTATCATCAACACCGAGGTGGTGCTGAAGGACAACGAGGTCCTAGTCATGGGCGGGCTGATCAGAAACCAGGTCACCGAATCGCACCAGGGCGTGCCTGTGCTCAAGGACATCCCGTTATTCGGCGAGCTGTTCGGCAGCCGCAGCCTGAGCAACAGCAAAACCGAACTCGTGGTCTTCATCGCCCCGCACGTCATCTCCAATGCGGGCGACGCGGCGTTTGTGACCAGCCGGCTCAAGGACCGCCTGGGCAACCTGAAGGCGCCCCTCTCGGGCACCGCCGCCGGAGTTAAAAAAAGCGGCTTCTAGCTTCCCGCCCGCCCGCCTGAGAACCATAATTCCTGTTGAATTCAAAGGGGATATCAAGCAAACTATACCCGCTTAAGGTGAAGCCTCCCGCGTCGCCGGAATTGGCCGCGTCGAGGGCCCGCCCCGCGCCCGCCCGCATGGCCGTTCCCGGGGCCCGGGCCATTGCGCCAGGGGCACGGCCCATAAGCATTTGACTCAGAACAAATCTTTCCCTTAGAATGGGCTCTTTGTCCGACGCCGAGTGGGGGTTTTCGAGCAGCCATGAGCAATCAATCCGGCACCGCAGATAAATCTAAAACCCGATTTGATAATAGTTTGGAGTTGATCGGCTGCACGCCATTGGTTAAACTGAACTCCGTCACCCCCCCAGGCGGAGCGCAGATTTACCTTAAGCTGGAGTGCATGAACCCCGGCAGCAGCGTCAAGGACCGGATCGCCCTTGCGATGATCCTCGATGCCGAGAAACGGGGCCTCCTGAAGCCAGGCTCAACCATCATCGAGCCGACCAGCGGCAACACCGGCATCGGCCTTGCCCTGGTGGGGGCCGTTCGCGGCTACAACGTGATTCTCGTGATGTCGGAGAACATGAGCGCCGAGCGGCGGTTGATCCTCGAAAGCTTCGGCGCGAAAACCGAGCTGAGCCGCGCCGAATTCGGCATGGAAGGCACCATCGAGCGGGCGGAGGAACTGGTTGCGGCCAATCCGGACTATTTTATGCCGCAGCAGTTCAACAACCCGGCCAACCCGGAAATCCACCGGCAGACCACCGGCCCGGAAATCATCGCCGCGATGAACGGCGAAGCGGTGGACGCGTTCGTGGCCGGCATCGGCACCGGCGGCACCATCACCGGGGCGGGCGAGGTGTTGAAGAAACAGTTCAGCGGCATCAAGGTGGTGGGCGTGGAGCCGGCCACCTCGGCGGTGCTTTCGGGGCAGCCGCCCGGGCCGCACAAGATTCAGGGCATCGGCGCGGGTTTCAAGCCGCGCGTGCTGAACATGGATGTGCTCGACAGCATCCGCCCCGTTTCCGACGAAGACGCCTTCAGGACCGCGAGCAGGCTGGCGCAGGAAGAGGGCCTCTTCGTCGGCACCTCCGCGGGAGCCGCGTGCTTCGCGGCGTGCGAGGTGGCGAAGGAACTCGGGCCGGGCAAGAACGTCGTGGCGATCGCGCCCGATTCCGGCGAACGCTATTTGAGCTTCAATAAAATTTTTTAGCCAGGAAAGATATGGGACACGTTAAGGGATTGCGCTGCAAGGAATGCAGGAAGGAGTTTCCCAAGGAACCTCTTCACGTCTGCGAATATTGTTTCGGCCCGCTCGAGGTCGATTACGATTACGACAAAATCAAGCAAGCGGTGACGAAGGCGAGCATCGAGGCGGGGCCGAAATCCATGTGGCGCTACCACGATCTCCTGCCCCTCGACGAAGAGCCCAAGGTGGGCCTCCACACCGGTTTCACGCCGCTCGTGCGCGCACGCAACCTGGGCCGGGCGCTCGGCCTCAACCGGCTGTACATCAAGAACGATTCGGTCAACCACCCCACCTTCTCCTTCAAGGACCGGGTGGTCTCGGTGGCGGTGTCGAAGGCCATCGAATTCGGTTTCGACACGGTTTCCTGCGCCTCCACCGGCAACCTCGCCAACTCCGTCGCGGCGCACGCCGCCGAGGCGGGGCTAAAGAGCTTCATCTTCGTTCCCGACGGCCTGGAGGCCGGAAAAATTCTCGGCACCATGGTTTACGGCACGCACCTTCTGGCGGTGCGCGGCAGTTACGACGACGTCAACCGCCTGTGCAGCGAGATCGGCGCGCACCACAACTGGGCATTCGTCAACATCAACATCCGCCCGTATTACGGCGACGGCTCGAAATCCTACGGGTACGAGATCGCCGAGCAGCTCGGCTGGCAAGCGCCGGACAACGTCATCGTGCCGGTGGCCGGCAGCAGCCTGATCACCAAAATATGGAAAGCGTTCCACGAGTTCCAGATGCTCGGCCTCATCGATTCGGTGCCGACGAAAGTGTTCGCCGCGCAGGCGACGGGCTGCTCGCCGGTGACCACGGCGATCAAGAACGGCAGCGACATGATCAAGCCCGTCAAGCCCGACACCATCGCCAAGTCCATCGCCATCGGCAACCCCGCCGACGGCTACTACGGCATCAAGGTGGCGAAGGAGAGCGGCGGCTACGGCGAGGACATTTCCGACCCGGAAATCGTCGACGCGATGAAGCTGCTCGCGGAAACCGAGGGCATCTTCACGGAAACCGCCGGCGGCGTCACGGTGGGCGTCACCAAGAAGCTGGTTGAGCAGGGCCGCATCAAGCCCGACGAGCTCACCGTCATCTGCGTCACCGGCAACGGCCTGAAGACGCAGGAGGCCTTAGCTGGCTGCTACGAGAAACCGGCGGTCATCGAGCCGCACATCAGCAACTTCGAAGAGGTGTTCGCCAACAGCCTGATGGTTTGAGGACGGCCCGCCCCATAAGAGGGGCGGCGATGCCCCGAGCAGAAATTCAGTCGAAATCATTTTCATCAACGGTTCAAAGGAGCTGCACATGCCCGTCAAAGTGAGGATTCCCACGCCACTCATGAAGCTGACCAACAACCAGAGCGAGGTCACGGCGGAGGGGTCAACCATCGCTGAAATTTTCAACAACCTGGAATCGCAGTTCGCGGGCATCAAGGAGCGCATCTGCGAGGAAAACGGCGCGCCCCGGCGTTTCATCAACATCTACGTCAACGAGGAGGACATCCGCTTCCTCGACGGGGAGAACACCAGCGTCAAGGAGGGGGACGAGGTTTCCATCATCCCGGCGATCGCAGGCGGGAGCCATCGATGATCGATTTCACCGACGAGCAGATCGAGCGCTACAGCCGCCACATCATGCTTCCCGAAGTGGGCGGCGTGGGCCAGGCGAAGATGCTCGAGGCGAAGGTGCTCTTGATCGGCGCGGGCGGGCTCGGGTCGCCGGCGGCGTTTTACCTCGCGGCCGCCGGCATCGGCAACCTCGGCATCGTCGATTTCGATGTCGTGGACCTTAGCAACCTGCAGCGGCAGATCATCCACTCCACCGAGCGGGTGGGCATGCTGAAAACCGAATCGGCCAAAAAGACCATCGAAGCGCTCAACCCCGACGTCAAGGTCACGCTTTACAACGAGCGCCTGACCTCGGAAAACATCATGCGGCTGCTCGAGGGTTACGATTACATCCTCGACGGCACCGACAATTTCGCCACGCGCTACCTCATCAACGACGCCTGCGTGATGACCGGCAAAACCAATATTCACGGCAGCATCTTCCGCTTCGAGGGTCAGGTGACGGTGTTCAAGCCGAAGGAAGGCCCCTGCTACCGCTGCCTCTACCCCGAACCGCCGCCGCCGGGCCTCGTGCCGAACTGCCAGGAAGGCGGGGTGCTCGGCGTGCTCGCCGGGGTGATCGGCAACCTGCAGGTGGTGGAAACGCTGAAACTGATTCTAGGCCAGGGCCAGCCGCTCGTCGGCAGCCTGCTGATTTACGACGCGCTCAGGACCGAGTTCCGCAAACTGAAACTCAAGCGCGACCCGAACTGCCCGGTGTGCGGGGACCAGCCCAGCATCCGGGAATTGATCGATTACGAGGAATTTTGTGGGCTGTCCAGGTGAACCGGGGGCGAGGCGGGGCTTTCGCCCTCTTCTAACTTGCAACTTTCCGGCGGAATTGGAATCCAAGTCCATATATGTCGAAGCTGAAGATGAAATTTAAAGTTCCCGAAGACGTGCAGACGCCGTCCTGCCCGCTGATCACCGACCAGAGCGTCCTCAAGTCCATCGGCAACACGCCGCTCATCCGCCTGCAGAATATCGGCAGCGAATTCCCCGGCGTCGAGATTTACGCCAAGGCCGAGTGGAAAAACGCCGGCGGGTCGGTCAAATCCCGCCCTGCCCTGCGCATGATCGAGGACGGCGAGAAATCCGGCAGGCTGACGAAGGGCAAGATCATCCTGGATTCCACCTCGGGAAACACCGGCATCGCCTACGCCCTCATCGGCAAGGTGAAAGGCTACAAGGTGAAACTGGTGATGCCCGCCAACGTGTGCAAGGAGCGCAAGGGCATCATGGCGGATTTTTACGGCGCCGAAATCGTCACCTCCAGCCCCTTCGAAGGCTCGGACGGGGCCATCCTGCTCGCACGCAAGATATACCAGGAAAATCCCGAC
>QJWD01000102.1 GCA_003235465.1 Nitrospirota bacterium
AAGTCGAGGTCGCCGCCGTTGTCCCGGCTGCCCGCGTCGTCGGAATACTTCTTAGCCAGGGCCTCGAAGTCGCCGCCTTCGTTCACTTGCTTCTGGACATTGCCGATCTTCTTCCGGGCCGCCTCGATGAGCTCGTCCTTACGCACCATCAGCTCCTGGCGCGGAGTGCTCTCCACCAGGTCCGGCGGGAAAAACGCGATGAAGATGTGGCGCACGCGGTAGGCCTCCGGCCGGTAGAACTGCTCCTTATTATTGTCGAAATATTTCCTGACATCCTCGTCGGTGATGTGAACCTGGCCTTTCACCTGCTCGTCGAGGAGCTGGCGGGCCATGTAATCGACGGTGATGGAGTGCCTGAGCTCATCCAGGGTGATGTTCCGCTCCTTGAGGGTGGTCTCGAACTCCTCATCGCTCGAGTAGGGCTCGCGGATCGCCTTGAGCTCCTCCTCGACGGCCTCCGGCGCCACCTGGATGTTCTTCGAGCTCCCCTCCTGGTAAACCAGTTCGCGCACCACTTCCTTGTCGATAATGCCGCGGATGATCTTCTCCTGGTCCGCCGGGCTGATCTTGTCTTGCGATCGCTCGAGCACGCGGCCGAACTCGAAGCGGATGTATTTCGCGTCGATGGCCTTGCCGTTGACCTTGGCCACGATGTCGGGAATCCGCGGTTCGCCGGCATGGGTGAGAGTCCCCCAGGTTAGAACCGCCGCCAGACACAGCACCCGCACCGCGTATTGACCCGCCTTGCCAAAAAAATCCGATACTCCCGCCTGTCCCGCCGCACTCGATTGCATCACCTGAACACTCCTTGCTCTAGCCGTTGTCTTGGATTTGCCCCAGGGCAAATGAAAGGTTACCACCCCCGGGGGGCCGTTGCAACGGCGCTCTTTCGTCGCCCGCGCCGCGTTGACATCGCCGCTCGGGATGTGGGACAATCCGCCGGTTCTCACACTCGCCAGGATTTTCATGAAATCCAGCCCCGACACCCGCCAAGGCCGCGCGCTCCTCTTTCTCGGCCTGTTTCTATCCGGAGCCGCCAGCCTGGTTTACGAACTGGTCTGGATCAAGCAACTTTCGCTCATCTTCGGCGGCACGTTGTACGCCATCAGCGCGGTCCTTTGCGCCTTCATGGCGGGCCTCGCCCTCGGCGCGTGGGCGGTGCAGAGGCTTTTGCACCGGCTGGCGGCCACGGGCCGCGCCTGGGACCTGGTGTGGGCCTACGGCCTGCTTGAAGGCATGATCGGCCTCTATGGCCTGGCGTTCCCCGTAGGCCTTGGCCTGCTCGAGAACCTCTACCCCGCCGCCATGCGGGCGGGCCTCTCGGGGCCCCTCCTGCACACGCTGGAGTTTTTCCTGAGCGCCCTCTTCATGCTGCCGGCGACGTTGTTCATGGGCGCCACCCTGCCCCTCGTCGGCTCGTGGGCCATCGGCGGGCGCGCGGCCAGGGTGTTTTCCGACCTGTCGCTGCTCTACAGCATCAACACCTTGGGCGCGGTGTTCGGCTGCCTGTACACGCAGTGGTTCGCGGTGGAGCACCTGGGCGTGCGCGGCGCCACCTTCACCGCCGTGGCGATGAACGGCCTCGTGCTCCTCCTTTGTTACCTGCACAGGAAACGCGCCCCGGCCGAGGAGGTGATGAGCGACCACGCGCGCCCGGCGGTGGCCGAGGCCTCCCGGGAAGGAGCGCCGTCGCGCTTCGAGAGCCTGCTGTACCTCACGATCTTCATTTATTCGGGGATGGCGGCGCTCTCGAGCGAAATTCTATGGACCCGCGTGCTGGTGTTTCCCCTCGGCAGCAGCTTGTACTCCTTCGCCCTGATTTTGGCGACGTTTCTTTTCAGCATCGGTATCGGCAGCCTGATCGCCGAAAAGGCGCTCGGCAACTCGCGCTGGGCGATCAAGTTCCTCGCCGTGGAACTTGCCATCGGCGTCATCGCCATTGCGATATTGCCGCTGTTCAACCAGGTGCCGGACTGGACGCACCGCGCCGACGAATTGTTCTACGCCGTGGAGAACACACCCGGCCGCACGCTGATGGTCCGCTCCCTGTTCGCCTTCGGCCTCATGTTCCTGCCCGCCCTCGGCTTCGGCCTGGCGTTTCCGCTGGCGCACCGGGTGCACCTGTCCTTCTTCGGCAGCGTGAGCCGCACGCTCGGCAACAGCTACGCCCTGAACACCGTGGGCGCTGTGGCGGGCACCGTTCTCACGCCCTTCGTGTTCATCCCGTGGCTCGGCATCCGCCTGTCGCTGTTCGTGATTTTCGCCGGGCTGATCGCGCTTTCGGCCCTCGGCCTCGTGGCGCACCTTCGCTGGCGGCCGCAGAAAGCCGCGCTTGCGATGGCCGCCGTCGCCCTGGCGCTCGCAGGCGGCTACACCTATTCGAACCCGGTGGTGTCCACCGAGCGGCTGGGTGAAAACAACCTCGCCCGCAGCGAGATCACCGACGACAAATCCAAAACCCGGCTGCTCGATTACAAGGAAGGCGATTTCTCCACCCTGAGCGTGGTGGAGGACACGGCGACAGGCGCCCGCACGCTATACGTCGACGGCTTCAGCACCGCCACCGTGTCGAAGCGGTTCGGCGGCAGCGCCTACATGGAGGCCATGGGTTTCGTTCCCATGGCCCTGCACCCCGCGCCGAAGAAGGCCCTCGTCATTTGCTTTGGCACCGGCAACACCCTGGGCACGGTGTCGCTGTTTCCCGGCGTCCAGGTCGACGGCGTCGAGATCGACCGCAACGTCCTGTCGTTCGCGCACTGGTTTTCCGAGTGGAACTACGGCGTGGCAACGCGGCCCAACACCCGGCTCATCGTTCAGGACGGCAGGACTTACACGCGGTGGACGAACGCCACCTACGACGTCATCACCCTGGAGCCGATGTCGCCGGTGCAGGCGGGGGTGGTGAACCTCTATTCGAAGGAATTTTACGAGGAAGCCCGCGCCCGGCTGAACCCGGGGGGCGTCATGATGCAGTGGCTGCCGCTGCACCTCATCGGCGGCGAGGACGCGCGCGCCATCATCAAAACCTTTCAGGCGGTGTACCCCCACACCTCGGCGTGGAACAGCTTCCTCACCCGCATCGTCCTGCTCGTGGGTTCGGATTCGCCGGTGGTCATCGACCGGGGCCGCTTCGAAGCGCTGCTTGAAAACCCCGGCCTCGCCGCCTTGGCCGGGCGCATGGGGGTGCGCTCGCTCATCGATTTCACCGATTTTTTCATCGCCGACGGCGAGAGCCTGAAACCGCTGCTCGCCGATGCGCCCCTCATCACCGACGACAGGCCGATGCTCGAACACTCCGCCGTCAACCTGCTTCCGCCCCTCAAATGGCAGACGGACGAGAGCTTTCTCAACCTGCTGCGCTATCGCCTGGGCAGCCGCCCCCCGGTCAGCGGGCTTTCGCAAGCCGAAGCCGCCGCGCTTGAAGAGGATTTCGCGCTGAGGACGGCGCAGCGCCTGACGGTGTTCTCGCGCCGCTACCATGGGCCGGGCGAAACGCTGTTCGCGGAAAAAAATTACCCCGCCGCCCTGGACGCGGTGAGCCGCTTCCTCGAGGAAAACGGCGACGCCCCCATCAGGCTAACCGGCGCGCGCTGGGCCGAACCCGCCCGCTAGCGGCCGCCCTACTCCAGCACCAGCGTCTCCAGTTCGGGAAACGCTTCGGACTCCTTGAGCCTCTTGATGCCGTCTTCGCTGAACGGGTTGCCGAACAGTTCCAGGCTGGTGAGGCCGGTGAGCGTCGCGCTTTCGGCGAGCGCCTGGGCGGCTTCGTCGCCCAGCTGGTTCTGCGCCATGTCCAGGGCCTTGAGGTGCACCAGGTGAATCGACTGTGCGATTTCCTTCGCCCCCTCGTCGCCGATGCGGTTCTTCCACAGGTTGAGGCTTTTGAGGCGGGAAAAAGCGGATGAGCGCGCGAGGGCCTTCGCCCCCTCGTCGCCGATGCCGTTGCGCTCGAGATGCAGGACGGTGAGGCCGCGAATCCATTTCGAATCGGCGAGCGCAGCGACGCCCCGGTCGGTGATCTCGTTTCTCTCCAAGTTCAGCTCGGTCAGGTGGGCCAGCTCCTCGCGGCCGGCGAGATGGATGAGCCCCTCGTCGCCGATGTACTTCAGGCGCAGGTCGAGGACCGTCCCGCCGCCCTTCAGGTGCTTGTCGACCAGGGTCTCTATCGGGTCATCGTTAAAGGGTCTTGTCATTTCGCGTTCCTTTTTCTGGCGTTGTTGTGGAGGCTCGCCTCCTGTTTTTTCTCGACCACGTCGAGGCGGTCGCGGAGAGATTTGTTCTCCCGGTTCACCTCGTCGAGATCGGTGCGAAGCTCGCCCATTTCCTTGGGCTTCCTGGCCGATTCGAACAGGTCGGCCACCGCTTCCTGGGCCTGGCGGCAGAGCCTGCCGTCGGTTTCGTTGCCGGCCAGGTGCCTGAGCACAGGCACGGCGGCCAGGTCGTCGAGAATTTTCAGCGATTGAATGGCGCCCAGCTTGCCGCGAAACACCGCCGCCGGCGTTCCCCGGGTTTCCCGCGCGAAGCGCCTCAGGTGTTCCATGGCCTCGCCCCGGCGCGCCTCGAAGCGGTGCGCCAGTTTCGCCATCGCCCGCATCGCCACGGCGCGGCTGTTTTTCCTGGCGCCGTATTCGGCGCCGCGGACCAGGGTTTCCCAGGCGTTTTCATCTTCCAGTTCGGCAAGCGCGCCGTAGATGGCCGAC
>QJWD01000160.1 GCA_003235465.1 Nitrospirota bacterium
GGTGCTGGCGGATTTCGGAACAGCGAAGCGTCATGAATTCATCTCAAAGGCCGGCCCCCGGGGTTCCATTTTTAAGAGGCTTTCGGGGCCGGCGTGGGATCGAAGGCCCATGTTAGCATTAAAATGGGCCCTCACCAAGGGGCCCGTTCGGTTGCCCGAAGCCTTTGCCAAGCGGCCGTAAAAGATTGATTTTTTGTGGGTGGTTTGTGCTATACTCTCGCGATAAACAATAACTTCTGCATGTTTTATCACCGCCTGCCCGCATTTTTTGCGATACTGGTCGCGGGCGTGGCGACGTGTGCATCGTCTAGGGTGCGGCAAATGACATCCAAAATCCTGGTTGCCGACGACAGCATCACGATTCAGAAAATCGTGGCGATGGCGTTCGAGCACGAAGACACGGTGGTCGAAGGGGCGAGCAACGGCAAGGACGCGTTCAGCCGCCTCGCCGAGTTCAAGCCCGACATCGTTCTCGCCGATGTCGACATGCCCGGCCTGAACGGCTTTGAGTTGAGCAAAAGAATCAAGGATTCCATCGAATTCAGCCGCATTCCCGTGCTGCTTCTTGCGAGCGACTACGAAGAATTCAACAACGAGCTCTTTCGTTACTCGCGCGCCGACGATCGCATCTCCAAGCCCTTCAAGTCCGAGGAAATCATCGAGAAGGTCAAGGCCCGGCTCTTGGCCGCGCATGCCGTGGACAACGGCCAGGCGACGCCCGTTCCAATGGACGACGGCGACGGCATGGATGATGACGACCTGTTTTTCGAACTTTCGGATGAGCACCTCATCGAAGAACCGGGCCAGGGCTTGATGGCTTCCGGCCCTGCCCCCGCGCCCGTACGGGAAGAGCCGGCCGCCGACCTGGATGACGAGGAAGCCCTGGAAGCCGCCGAAACGGTGATCGATGAATCCGGAATCGACTTCGATCTCGGCCTCGACCACCTGGTTGACGAGGAGGAGACGGACGATCTCCCTGCCGCCGTGGATACGGCCGGCGAGGACAACGAGCTTCCGTTTGCAGGGGAGACATTGGAATTGACCAGCGAGCACCTGGCGGAGTATTACGAAGCGGCCGGTGAATCGCCGGACGAGCCCGCCGCGGGCGAACTTAAGGAAACGGTGGAACCGGTTTCCGCCTCGAACGAGGACGACGCGCTCGCCCCGGCTGCGAACGGCGCGTCCCCTGCCTCGCTCCTCGATGACCTGTTTGCCGAAGAGGCGGATGAGGAAGGGCCGGCGGTGGATTTTCACGAGGTGGCGGTGGAACCGGCGTTTGATGAAGGCGCCTTTCTCGCCAGCGAGAACGCGCTGGATGAAAAGGGCGGCGAGACGCCGGAAGACCGCGAGCAGGAGGCCGCTCCCCATAAGATTCCGCCCAGGCCTTCGGCTGGCGAGGCGAAGAGCTTCGACGACTTGATGCGCCTGGTGGAACAGCTTGCGAAGGAGGGCGACGGCCCGGCCTGGCCTGCGCCGAAACCCCCGGAACCGAAGAAGACCCCCGAGCCCACCGCCAGGATGCCCGAAACCGCGGCGGTGATCGACCGTGTGATTCACGATGTCGATACGGTGAAGGAGGCGACCCTGTCCGAGGAAGCCCGCGCCCCGGAGGCGAAAGGGGAGCCGCCCGAAAAACAGGCAGTGTCGTGGAATACGCGGGATCGCGCCGAGGAGGCGGAGCGTGCTTCCTTAAAGAGCGAAAGCCCCGAGCCCGTGGCCGAGCCGCCCGCGCCGAAGCTTAGAGAGAGCGCCGCGGAAGACCCGGGCCTCCTGCGCAGGCGGGAGCTCAAGGAGATCGCCCGCTCGCTGGAAGAAGAGCCCGTGGCCAGGCTCGACGACGCGCGCATCAAGCGCGTCCTGGAAAATTCCCTGGAACAGGCGATCAAAACCGAGCTCGAGGGGTTTTCCGAAGCGGTTCTTCAAATTCTGCGCGAGGTGGTGCGCGAAGTCGCCGCCGAGGCGATCAAGGCCGCGGTCCGGGAAGAGATGGAAAAAATCAGCAAGTGGCGCAGTGAGTAAGCGGTTCCCCCTGTTCACCTTTCCGCTTTTCGGTGGGGTTCCACCCGCCGGGTTCCGAAGGATATTGTGCAGGCGAGTTTTTTCCGGCGAACGCAGCCGCTGATCCTCGCCGCCGAATGCCGCGATACTATTCGTTCGCGCGCCCGGCCAGAGCGAGAATAACGCATCCCGAAACATCAACCCCAATTTGCCGAATATGATTCAACTGGAAAAGAAATACGATCCGCAGGCGGTGGAGGAACACTGGACGCGGTACTGGCAGGAGAAGCGCTTAAGCCGTGGTGACGAGACCCGGGCGGGCGAGCCGTACTCCATCGTCATTCCGCCGCCGAACGTCACCGGCAGCCTGCACATAGGCCACGCGTTCAACAACACCCTGCAGGACATTCTCATCCGCTGGCGGCGCATGCAGGGTTTCAACACCCTCTGGCAGCCGGGAACCGACCACGCCGGCATCGCCACGCAGAACGTGGTGGAGCGGCAACTGAAAGGCGAAGGCACGAACCGGCAGGCGCTCGGCCGGGAAAAGTTCATCGAGCGGGTGTGGCGCTGGCGCGACGAATCCGGCGGCCAGATCGTCAACCAGCTGAGGCGCCTCGGCTGCTCGCTCGACTGGGAGCGCGACCGTTTCACCATGGACGAGGGTCTGTCCCGGGCGGTACGCGAGGTGTTCGTGACGCTGTACCAGGAGGGGCTGATCTACAAGGGCGATTACATCATCAACTGGTGCCCGAGGTGCCACACCGCGCTTTCCGACCTGGAGGTCGAACACGAGGAGACGAAGGGCCACCTCTACCACATTCAATACCCGATTGCCGGACAAAGCGGCTCGGTGACCGTCGCCACCACCCGGCCGGAAACCCTGCTCGGCGACACGGCGGTGGCCATCAACCCGAAGGACGAGCGCCACAGCGGGCTGAAGGGCAAGACGCTCAAGCTGCCCATCCTCGGGCGCGAGATCCCGGTGATCGAGGACGACTACGTCGACACCGCCTTCGGCACCGGCGCTCTCAAGGTGACTCCCGCGCACGACCCCAACGACTTCGAGATCGGCCGCAGGCACGGCTTGCCCTCGGTCAATGTGCTCACCCCCGACGGCCGGATGAACGAAAACGCCGGGCCCGACTACCAGGGGATGGACCGCTTCGAGTGCCGCAAGAAACTGGTCGAGGTGCTGGAAGAAAACGGCCAGCTCTCCCGCATCGAGGATTTGACCCACTCCGTTGGCCATTGCTACCGCTGCCGCACGGTGGTCGAGCCGTACCTGTCCAAGCAGTGGTTCGTGCGCGCGAAACCCCTGGCCGAGCCGGCCATCGCCGCGGTGAAAGACGGCGGCATCCAGATCGTCCCGAAATTCTGGGAGAAGACGTATTTCGAGTGGATGGAAAACATCCGCGACTGGTGCATCTCCAGGCAGATCTGGTGGGGACACCAGATCCCGGCGTGGACCTGCGGCGACTGCGGCGCCATCACCGTCGCCCGCGAAACCCCGGCGGCGTGCTCCGCCTGCGGTTCGGCCTCGCTCGAGCAGGAGACCGACGTGCTCGACACCTGGTTCAGTTCGGCGCTGTGGCCGTTCTCCACCCTGGGCTGGCCCGACGAGACGGCGAGCCTGAAGAAATATTACCCGACGTCGGTATTGTGCACCGGCTTCGACATCCTGTTCTTCTGGGTGGCGCGCATGGCGATGATGGGCCTCAAGGTGATGGGCCGGCCGCCCTTCCATGTGGTGTACCTACACGCCCTCATCCGCGATGCCGAGGGGCAGAAGATGAGCAAGACCAAGGGCAACGTCATCGACCCGCTGGTGATGATGGAGCGCTACGGCACCGATGCGCTGCGCTTCACGCTGGCGGCGTTCGCGGCGCAGGGGCGGGATATCAAGCTGGCGGAGGACCGCATCGAGGGCTACCGCAATTTCTGCAACAAGCTGTGGAACGCCTCGCGCTTCGTGTTCATGAACCTGGGCGATTACCCCGGCACCTCGGACCTGGACCCCGCGCTCAAGCTCTCCACCGCCGACCGCTGGATCTTAAGCCGCCTGAACGGAACGGTGAAGGAGGTCGACCAGGCGCTCGAGGGTTTCAATTTCAACGAGGCGGCGTCGTCGGTTTATAAATTCATCTGGAACGAATACTGCGACTGGTACATCGAACTCTCGAAGGGCCCGCTCGCGGGCGAAGGGGAAACCAGGCGCGCCGCGCAGAACGTGCTCGCGCACGTGCTGGAAGCGAGCCTCAGGCTCCTGCACCCCTTCATGCCCTTCATCACCGAGGAAATCTGGCAGAAGCTGCCGGTGGCGGGGGAGAGCATCATGGTCGCGCCGTTTCCGTCGTTCGACCCGTCCAGGCACGAGCCGGAGGTGGAGTTCAATATGGGCCTGGTGATGGACGTCATCGCCGGCGTGCGCAATATCCGCGGCGAGATGAACCTGAACCCCGGCCTCAAGCTCACCGTGCTCGTCAAAACCGAAAACTCCTGGCAACAGCAGACGATCCTGGACCATGCAAGCGATATCAAGGAATTAGCCAGGGTCGACGAGCTTAGCGTCGGGCCGGATATCGTCAAGCCGAAGGTGGCGGCGTCGTCGCCGCTCGATGGCATGGATCTCATCGTGCCGCTGGAAGGCATGATGGATTTCGCCG
>QJWD01000417.1 GCA_003235465.1 Nitrospirota bacterium
TATATCGGTGGAAGCCCAGTCGCGCGTCGCTCCCCAATCCTTTGCTGCGAGAAAACCCGTCGTCTCTACCAATGTCGGAGGGCTCACCGAAGTCGTCACCCATGAAATTACCGGACTGGTGGTGCCTCCTGCTGATTCCAAGGCGCTTGCGGATGCCATATTGCGCTTACATCATTCCCCGGAATCGCGTGAGCGATTGTCCAATAATGCGCTAAGGTTGGCTCGGGATGAACTTTCTTTCGACCGAATGATGGAACGAACCCTGTCGCTCTATCAAAGTCTTTTAGATTAGAAAAGTATGAAACGTTCGAACTCGGGAGGCAATCTTTCTAATTTGCGACTTTTTGCTGGGTGAACGTGGGTGAACAAAGCCAAGCGGGATACAAGGAGGAAACTTAGTATATTAGTTCACGCCAACAGGATAGCGAGTATTAGAAAGACTGCATGTCGTCAAATGAATCTGAACCAAAGTTGGCAAACAGATGCAATTGGTTTGTATGCCCTGCGTGACATTTGCGTTTACAGCGGGGTTTCCCGATGGGCGATACGTGGTGCCTTGCGGGAATTTTCGAGCAGTCCCTCCAGACCCTCCTCCTCTATAGCGGATTTGGTGTCGTCATAGTGCGTGCGAGACACGCCCAACTTCCGGCAGGCATCTGAAATATTCCCAAGCGTTTGACCGAACTCTGGAAAATTCAGCAAGATGAACTTTTGTGGCGCAATAAATTGTTTGTTTTAGCGGCCGAATAGGGTAACGTGGGCGCCATCCAGAAGCTACCTGCGGGAGGAGTCGTGTCCGTCTCCCTGGAACGGCCAGCGGCTCTGCCTGCGGAGGGGTTTCCAGTCCAAGGAATATTCAGCATGCACTGACGGCCTGGTGAATATCATTTGACAGGAGCGCGCCATGAAAAAGAACCTTCTTAGGCCATTAATTCTTGGTTTCGGTATCTCCACGCTGTTGCTGATGTTTGCTGCTCCCGCCCTGGCAAAAGAGGGCGGATCGCCTTTTGTCGGCCTTTGGCAGGCGATAGACAGTTTCGACGGCAGCACGCAATACCTTTCGATCACCTGCTCCAGACGGGAGGATTGCGACGTTCGGCTGAACGACACCGCGTTCACCCTTTCCTGTCCCAATCAAATTGGCTTTGCGGAGGGCGCGGGTTCGGCCGATCATAATGTGCTGACCGTCGAATTGACCCTGTTCTGCTCGAACCTCGACGGGACGTCGGATGAGGCGGGGTCGCAATTGAACGAGTTCGTCGTCGATCACAAGAACGGCACGCTGGTCAACATCAATGACGACCCCGGTCCTGCAAACGTGTTTCATAAAATTAGCAGATAAATCCTCAAAGAAGCCGCAAGCTATTGCGAAGCGATCGTTCCAGGTAACGGGCGAGAGGCCGCGCTGTTTGTTGACGCGATGCGCCAGGGGGTATTGGGTTTGCCTTCAGCCGCGGCGCTCATTCATCCCTTTAGGGTTTTTGCGTCTGTTCTTTTCCTTTCCCCGCCGGGTTGTTTTTCGCATGCGTGATGTGTTTGCCCCGTCGCCGGGTTGCACCGGCGGCACCCTGTTCTGGGCCCGTCCTGGGAAGCGCAGGCTGCGGCGTGGGGGAATTTTGGCCGTGCGTGGTTCACATTTGCTATCATAATGAAGGGAAAGTCTGGGAGAATGATAGACATCAAGTCAACTGAACCGACGAACACGCTTAAGCCCATGCAACCGCAAATTAAATTCGATAACAGTTTTGCCCGCACCTTCGATGGTTTCTTCGTCCGCTGCCAGGCCCACCGCGCGGCCTCTCCGCGGATGGTGCAATTCAACCGCGCGCTCGCGTGTGAGCTGGGTCTGGACCCGGAGGCGTTCGATTCCGAGGCGGGTCTCGCGATTTTCTCCGGCAACCTGATTCCCGAAGGCGCGGACCCCCTGGCGCAGGCGTACGCCGGGCACCAGTTCGGCGGCTACGCGCCGCAACTGGGCGATGGGCGCGCGCTTCTCCTCGGCGAGGTGATCGACACCGAAAAGCGCCGCCGCGATATTCAGCTCAAGGGCTCGGGCCCGACGCCGTTCTCGCGCGGGGGGGATGGCAAGGCGGCGCTTGGCCCGGTGCTGCGCGAATACCTGATCGGCGAGAGCATGCACGCGCTCGGCATTCCGACGACGCGGGCGCTCGCCGCCGTCGCCACGGGGGAGCTGGTGTATCGGGAGCGGCCGCTGCCGGGCGCGGTTCTCACCCGGGTTGCGGCCAGCCACCTGCGCATCGGCACCTTCCAGTTCTTCAGCGCGCGCGGCGGCGTCCTGAAAGTCCGCGAACTCGCCGATTACGCCATCGCCCGCCACTACCCCGACGTGCGCGAGGCGGACAACCCTTACCTGGCGTTCTTTGCCGCCGTCGCCGACGCCCAGGCCAGGCTTGTGGCCAGCTGGATGCATATCGGCTTCATTCACGGGGTGATGAATACAGACAACATGACCATCTCCGGCGAGACCCTGGATTACGGGCCCTGCGCCTTCATGGACGCCTATTCGCCCGCCACCGTGTTCAGCTCCATCGACGCCCACGGCCGCTACGCCTACGGCAACCAGCCGGAGATTCTGTCCTGGAACCTGTCCCGTCTGGCGGAAACGCTGATTCCCATCGTCGATGCAGACAAGAACCGCGCCATCGAAATGCTCACCGCCGAGCTCGAGCGCGTGCCGTCCCTCTACCAGAAACACTGGCTTAAGGGAATGCGACGGAAGATCGGGCTGGCGACGAGAGAAGCGGGCGACCTGGACCTCGTCAACGATTTGCTGTGGGTGATGAAAGACGGACGGGGAGATTTCACCCTCGTCTTCCGCCGCCTTTCCCAGGCCCTGCGCGGCGATGCGGGCCCCGTGCAGGACCTCCTCGAACAATCCGGCGCGTTCGACATTTGGGCGAAGCGCTGGCGAAAGCGCCTGGAGAGGGAGGGCGAACGGCCCGAGGTTCGCGCCGACGCCATGGACCGCGTCAACCCTGTCTACATCCCGCGCAACCACAAGGTCGAAGAAGCCCTGGCCGCCGCCGTCAACCGGGCGGATATGAATCCTTTCTCCCGCTTTCTCGCGGTCCTTAGCCGTCCTTTCGATGAAGCCGCCGGCAATCAAGCCTACACCGAACCCGCGCCGGCAACCGGCACCCCCTACAAAACGTTCTGCGGAACCTGACATCCGCTCATTCCAGGTAGCCGGGCCGCGCCCCAGACATTAGGCGGGTGGGGTTCAACCCCGGTGGTCATGGCATTACTTTTTTCTTCCTTACAGCGCTGCAATCCTTTAGGCTTGGGGCCGGATGGGGCGCGGGCATGGCCCCGCCTGGCCGCGCCGAACTCCGGGGTTCGGCCGGGGAGCGCGCCTCATCATGCCTACGCGATAGAGAATTAAGAGCACCATGCTGTTTAATTCCCTCACTTTCGTCGTTTTTTTTCTGATCGTGCTCGCGGTCCATTCGACCGTGTCCTCCTGGCGCGGCAGGAAACTTTTCCTGCTCACGGCAAGCTACCTGTTTTACGCCGCCTGGAACCCGCCTTTTGTTCTTCTCCTGTGGTTTTCCACCGCGCTCGACTGGTGCGTCACCCGCGCCCTCGTCCGCACTGATCAGCCGGGCCGGCGGCGGGTCCTATTGGGGCTCAGCCTCGTGGGCAACCTGGGGCTTCTCGGCTATTTCAAGTACGGCGGTTTCATCCTGGAAAATTTCGTCGCCCTAATCAACCGGGCGGGCATTCCCTTTGAAGCGGCGGTGCCCGGCATCGTCCTGCCGGTGGGGATTTCGTTCTACACCTTTCAGACGCTTTCCTACACGCTGGACGTTTACCTCAGCCGGGGAAAGCCTTCGGGTTCCTTTCTGGATTTCGCCCTGTACGTGACGTTTTTCCCGCAGCTGGTGGCCGGGCCCATCGTGCGCGCGGGGGAATTCCTGCCGCAGTGTCAGGAGCCAGCTCGCGCCACGCGTGACCAGCTCGGCTGGGGGCTGTACTTCA
This sequence comes from Nitrospirota bacterium, assembly GCA_003235465.1. Next base: position 4,000 of record QJWD01000417.1, read on the forward strand.
TCACGCTGGGCCTGTTTCAAAAGGTGGTGCTGGCGGACGGGCTGTTGTCGTCATCGGCGGATACGGTGTTCGGCTTCGCCGGGGGCGCGGTACACACCCTCGATGCCTGGGTCGGGCTGCTTGCTTTCGCGGCGCAGATTTTCTGCGACTTCGCCGGCTACTCCACCGCCGCCATCGGCGCGGCGCTGTGCCTGGGGTTCGTGCTTCCCGACAACTTCCGCTCGCCCTACGCCGCGGTGGGGTTTTCGGATTTCTGGAACCGCTGGCACATGACGCTTTCCTCCTGGCTTAAGGACTACCTCTACATCTCGCTGGGCGGCAACCGCAGGGGCCGCCCGCGTACGGTGATGAACCTGTTTCTCACCATGTTCCTCGGCGGCCTCTGGCACGGCGCGTCGTGGACCTTTGTGGCGTGGGGTCTTTTGCACGGGTTTTACCTGAGCGCGGAGCATTTGCTCAAGCAGTGGCTGGGGGGGCATCGCTGGGCGGCCACCCCGGCGAGCCGCTTCGTCTGGGGCCTTTTGACGTTTCTTCTGGTTTGCCTGGGGTGGGTGTTCTTCCGCGCCCGCGATTTTTCCTCGGCGGGGCTGTTGTTCGGTGCATTATTTGGAGTGCATCAGGGCGGCGCTGAACTCCTATC